>JAHYIU010000052.1 GCA_019429425.1 Candidatus Syntrophosphaera sp. | reverse complement strand
ACCACTCACCCCATCAGGGTGGGCTCTTTGCGGTCTGTTGCGGGATTATAGGTCTGAGTTTTACTCGTAGAAACCGATGAGGTCGTCCAGGTTCCATTTTCGCTTGTTGAGGGCGGAGTCGGAGGCGTTGTAGTAATAGGTATAGCCGGGTAGTGGCACGACCCATTGGAGGGTGAAGCGATGCAAGTCGATGTTCAGGTAATCCCGGCAATAGCAGAGGGTGGCTCCGATGTCCTCTGTTTTCAAGTCCGGTTTGTAGTATTGGGTGGTTTTCCAGTCCTCCAAAGCATTGTTGACAGCTTCCTCACAGGTCATGCGCACTGCTACAAGGCTATCGGATATGGGCCTGGTGGAGTTGATGATCAGCACACGGTTGTTATAAATGCTACGGAACTCCAACCCATAACCCATTTCCGTGGTATAACCGTTGACTTTTTGCAGATAACTTACTCCCCATCTGGAAAGTGAGCGACGCTCCAACTGGTGCCGGGGAGCAAGGATGTATGGCTGCAACTTGACGATAACCGCTTCGCAGTAGGCACTCAATTGATCCATATTCCCGAGACTGGGTAGTGCCAAATCCGGAAATGTGCCGGATATCATATGTATCTGATAACCAAAGGGATCCTCAGTTACCTTGCCGTCGAAGCCGGTGTCCCGGATGAACCTCGCGCTGACGCTCAGGGAATCTATCTCCGCCGGTAACGTGGCTGCCATAGAAACAAAGATCAGTAACATTAGTACAGTGATAAAACTGCTGTGCATTATTTACTCTTGTGGGCATTGTGGAAAGGCTTGCAACAGCAAAGGGTAATAATCCTCTATCCGGGGGTAGATGTTGCGTTTGGTTTCGTAGTCGCAGAGTAGGTCGTGCATGATTGGGGTATGCGGCGCTTTGTTTCTCACGCCGTTATCCAGCATCCACGAGATGTTTTTTTCGCGAATGATCTTTTCCTGCACCAGCAGTCTGGTGTTGATGGCCCAGATGATGCTTTCGTTAAGTTCACAACACCAATCAACCTGATTCTGGCTGATAGTATCCGGATCATCAAACAGCCCGAAAGTGAGCGGATTGATGACGTGGTGAGAAAACTCATGCCAGACTGCGGAAAGCAGGACGCGTTCCAGCCCGCCGTTTTGTTCCGCAACATCCAGTCTGCTTCTGCTGCATAGGCAATACAAGACTTCCGCTCCCTGCCCGGGATGGGTGATGGACATAAAAGTGTTTATCAAGGTGGACAAGATGACCTCCGTTGCGGGAAAGCTGACGCCCAGATAGTCTTCGAGAATTGCCTGCGTGGGTCTGTTGTCCATCAGAAGGTTCAGTTTATGCAGATATGGGGCGTATTGTAGCTCCAGTTGGGCAAAGTACCGATCAAAGTTGCTTTGCCCTGCAAAGTCACGTAGCCATAGGGCAAAATCGTCAAATGAGGCTGAGGGTTTGACGAACTGCGCCAGGTACGTGGTCTCGACAGTTGGTAGCAGCGAATAATCCTTGGCTAAAAACAACGCGCAATATGGGAAAACACCCCAGTCCATTTCTGCTTCCCAAACGGCCGGTAGCTTGGCAACAGCGGGAAGCTGTGCAAATTCGCCCAGTCTATCCCTTACCTGTTGGGCCTGCGGGTCGTCCGCGCTCACATACAAACCGAAATTTTGATATTTTGATAGTTGCAGGATTGCGAAGATGAGCTCCATCCGCCTGTCCAATCGTATCTGCATAATTGTTACCTAATGTTATCCTAAATAGCTATTTGCTTTTGTCAATCAAGCCCACTCCGAAGAAGCGGTCAGCGGAGCTTTAAGCACTTTTTGACCGTGGTTTGTCGGCCGGATGTGGCTTTGAGGAAATAGAGGCCGGGGCTGAGCTGGCGGAAAATGGCGTCACTGCCATCCCAAACAAGGTTGTGCGAAGCGTTGGCCGGCCAGGAGCGGATGATCTGGCCTTTGAGGTTGTAGCAACTGAGCACGGCCCCTTGAGGCCTGTTCTCAGGGAGTTTCAGGCTGATATTCAGCTCCCGGCTGAAGGGATTGGGGTAACAACTGAGTTCGATGCCCGGGGCGGGAGGCAAGCTTTCGTCCTGGATATCCGTGTAACCATAGGAAACGCCGTCGATGACGCAGCCGTCCAGATAGAGCTCGCCAAAATCAAACATGGTGGCGACCGGCCCGAACACCTCTGCCCAGAGCACCGGATTGCTCACTACCGGATTGAAGATCACGGACATCACGGTTTGCCCGAAGACCTCGATCAGCCCGTAGGGTTCGCAGGTCATTTCCCAACCTCCGGACCAGTAGGGGATGAAGGTCGCCCCCGGGGTGAAAACCCAGAATAGTTCATCGTTACAGGGTTGACTATAGGGCCCGTTATCCCAAACGATCAGGCTGTCGCCCTGGTTGTATTCCCAGAACCACTCAAAGGTGTAGCCGGATTCCACCCAATAATGCGTGACATCATTGATCAGGCTGTCGGCAGATACTTCCCTGCCGCAGAAATGGTTGATAGGATGATCGCCGTCGTAATCCTCATACCATCCGCTATAGAACCATTTGTTGCCCACCTGGAGCGGGTTGTAGGCGTATCGCGACGGATTCTCCGCTCTGTCCTGACGGGAGCGGGCAACTTGTTCCGAAGAAGCAAAGGGAAAATGCCCGCTAAAGTTTGCCGCTCCCAAGGTTGTGGCGCCAAGCATGGCCAATACGATCATTACGCGCATACATACTCCTTTTTGAAATGACCAGCAAAGACGGATTAATTCATCAGCACCATTTTCCGGACGGCGGTCTGGCCGCCCTGTTCCAGGCGGAGGAAATAGATGCCGCTGGCAATCCTGCGTCCATGGCCGTCTTTGGCGTCCCAAGTGAAGCGGTGTTTGCCTTCGGGAAGAAATCCTTCAGCCAAAGTGCGAACCTTCTGGCCGCGGATATTGTAGACAGAGAGGGTGGTTTTGCCCTTTTCAGGAAGCACGAAAGATATGCTGGCGAAGGCCTGGAAGGGATTGGGGAAAACGTTGATCGCCAGCTGAGCGGGCGGAACCGCGCTTTTACGACGGGAAGAGGGATTCAGCCTCTGTTCTGTGAAGCAGATCGTCAGCGATTTGGGGCTCTCGCTTGTTCTGGCCTGCATCCAGTAATAGTTGTTGGGGAAAGGGATGAGATTCTGGGCGGGGATTTCGGTCCAGGGTGTCCATTCGATCAGCCCCACGTTGTCAAACATGGCTTCCACTGTTCCGCCGGACGTGTTCGAACAAGTCAGCCGAATATCGTAATACCAGGCGTTGCCGGGGATGGTGAGTTCCTTGTAAAACCAGGTCCAGTCAGTGGTTCCGCTGATGTTGGCGGTGATGGTTTCGGTTCCCAGCAGATAGCTGGTGCGGGAGTTGTAGTAGCGGATGATGATGTTGGCGTTGGTGGCGCTGTTGGTCTTGATCCAGCCGTGCAGGATGTATTTTTTGGTGTTGTCGTACCATTTGCAGCGTTTTTTGATCGTGGCCGTTTCGGTTTGGCCGCTGGCGGGTGAAAGCATGGCGCTGCGCTGGCCGTCAAAGGGGGTCAGGGTGTCAAAGATGCGGACGTCCCAAAGTGTGGAGCCCTCATCCTCAAAATTGCCATACCAGATCGTTTCCGCGCCCAGGCGATACTCCGAGTTGGAGGCAGGTTCGATGGAGACCACTTGGCCGATGCTGCCAAAACGGGGCAATTTGAAGGGCGCGGTTTGATTTCCGCCGCCGGCTTCAGGGCTCAGGTCCTTGTTCCAGGAATAGGTGTGGTTGGAGACGGATACAGCGTCGTCATCCATCAGAATGCTTGCCGTAACGTCATTGTAATCGACCAGGAGCTTTGTGCCCAGTTCGGTGCTGCGCATGGCCAGGTAATCGAGGATGTATTTGCCGAGCTGGCCTGTCGCGGGAACGGGAATGTACCCGTCGATATAAGCCGGCCTGATCAGGAAATTTGAGAAGCCGGATTGGTCGGCGTCGGCATAGAATATGAGGGTGGGCATCGTTTCCGGGTAATCGAGGTCAAAGACGTAATTTCCCAGGGAATGGGCGATCACCTTGCCCTGGTAGACTTCAAAACCCTGGATGATGTGAGGATGGTGCACTATGACCAGGTCGGCCCCGGAATCCACAGCCCAGTGCCGGATGGCAATGTCCCACATATGGGGCACATCGGTCCTGGGGGAGTAATCTTCGTCCTGGTCATCGCCCAGGAAGGGGTTTTCGCCCTTGTCGTAGCCGCTGCCCGGGGAAAGGGAATATTCGCTGCCCCCGTGCAGTTCCACGATCTTCAGGTCGGCGATCCCTTCCACGGCGGCAAGCTGCTGCTGGATGTAATAGGGCGTCATGTAGGCAAAGCCGGGTTTGTTATAGCCCGCCTGCAGATAGGGCTGGGCGTTGTTGTATTGCCCGGTGCGGTCGCTGCCGGCCAAAAAGGCGATGTTAAGTCCGCTGCGGTTGATGAATGCGGGAGTGTAAGCTGCGTAGGAATTTGCCCCCGACCCGCTGTGGATGATGCCGTTCTGGTCCAGGATTCCCATCATCTGCGCCATTGCCGCTTGGCCGTAATCCAGAGTGTGGTTGTTGGCGGTTGAGACCTTGTCGATGCCGGCGTAGACGAGGCCGTTCACATTGGCCGGATTTCCCCGATAGACGACGCTTTTGGTGGGATGCGGCGTTCCCACATTGGAAAGCACGACCTCGAGGTTGGCGACCGTGATGTCGGCCGCGTTGCCCAAAATGTCCAGGGTTGGGGCGAAAATGGCGTTCACGCCCAGGGTGGGGATTATCCCTCCGGCCTGCTCATAGCGCCGGGCGAGCATAATGTCGCCCACAAAATTCATCTTCAGGGGCAGGCTGCTGTTTCCAGGATCCACGTTCACCAGGCAGGAGGCCAAACCCCACTTTCCCGTGTCGTCGGTCACTTTCAGGGTCGCGCGGTAGGGATGGTCGTCCAGCACGGTATATACGTGATAGGGGTTGGCTTCGGTGCTCATTTGGCCGTCTCCGAAATCCCACCGGTAAGTGAAAGTCCCGCTGTCTGGATCGGTGACCACCGAGCTGAACTGGACCCCCACGTCCCTGGAACCTTGATGGATTCCGGTTTGGAATGTGATCTGATGCGATACAGTAACCGTTGGCGGAGTCCCGATGTCTGAGCTGATGTCCAAAATGGTGTCGATCCAGAAACTCCGGTTGCTGACTCCATCCAGGTCGTTCACATAGACCAGGGAGCTGATCACGGGCAGATAGTCGAAAAAGGAATACCAATCGTCGGCGATGGGGATCTGGTAGGTGTTCCAGACTCCGTGCGAAAACGCGCCCTGATAGACGGGCACCCATTCTTCGATATCCATCACCACAGAGCCGGAAAACGAGTAGAAGAGCACGTTTGTCCCGTCGCAGAATCCGATGCCCTGATACCTTGCGCCGCTGGTGGTTTTGGCGGCGACCTGGAAAACGGCGGAGGAATCAACGCTAACGGGGGTGATCATCTGCTGTTTCCAGGTGTTGCCGGTCAGCACAAGTGAATAGGCGCTGTTTTCGTGGGTATCGACAGTCGTCAGTTGCCATGCGCTGGGGTTGACGTCCTCATCCAGCCAGGAAAGGAGGGTCACGCTGCCGCTCTCGAAATCCTCGATTATGTCATAGCGCTCCGGCAGGTTGGTGGCCAAGGCCTGACCGCACGCGAGGGCGATCAGCAATGGCCAAGCGGAGCCCAAAATCCTGCTCCGAAGAAGCTTTTTCCTCTTGCTCATGGCAAACCTCTCTGGGTTGAAAAAGGCTGGGAGCGCTGGCTAAAGCGCTCCCGCGATCTATTATTAGGCGCTCAGGCCGGCATCCAGGGCCCGCAGGTTCGCTTCCACGATCTGCTCACCCTTGCGGCTGAATATGCTCGTGATGGCGTCTTTGATCTCTTCAGGCGAAAAGCCCAGGTGCTTGATCGCCGCGCCGAGCATCACGATGTTCATGGCGCGATTGGCTTTCACTTCCTTGGCGATCGTGTCGGCGTCGATCAGCACATGTTTGGGATGATTCCTGATCTCCGCGTAGATCCCTTCTTCATCGGGATAGACCGCGATGTTTTTGAAGGGGGTCTTGTTGGCTATGATCCAGCCATCGGGAGAAAGGTAGGGCAGATAGCGCAAAGCTTCCATCGGCTCCACGGATAGGATCATGTCTGCGCTGCCCAAGGGGATCAGGTCGCTCCAGATGGGTTGATCTGACAGGCGCAGGTGGGATTGGACATCGCCTCCGCGCTGGCTCATGCCGTGCACTTCAGCTTGTTTGAGATGCCAGCCGCGTTTCAGGGCCGCGGTCCCGATGATCGTGGCGATGGTCAGGATGCCCTGGCCGCCGACTCCGGCAAGGATTATGTCTTTTTTCATGACGGCGTCTCCACTTTGAATTTTTTCTTCATGGTCTGCACGCATTCCCGGCGCGGTATGATCACCGAAACCCCGTTGTAGGCGAGTTCTTCCTTGTAGGCGGTGACCATTTCCTCCCAATTCACTTTCAGGGGTTTGAACACGCGGATGTGTTCCCTTTTCACACCCAGCCCGACGCAGATCTCCTCCAGCTTGCCGAAGCCCGTATATTCCTGGCCGCCGGTCATGGCGGTGGTGGAATTGTCCAGGATCACGATCACCACGTTGGAGTTTTCAAACACGCAATCCAGCAGTCCGGTCATCCCAGAATGGGAGAAGGTGGAATCGCCGATCACTGCCACTGCCGGGAACAATCCAGCGTCGGAAGCGCCTTTGGCCATGGTGATGCTGGCGCCCATGTCCACGCAGGAATTGATCGCGTTGTAGGGCGGCATGAAGCCCAGGGTGTAGCAGCCGATGTCGCTGAACACGTGGCCTTTGCCATATTCCTGCAAAGCTTCGTTGAGGGCCAGATAGCTGTCCGCGTGGGGGCAGCCCAAGCAAAGGGCCGGGGGCCGGGGATTGACGATCTCAGGAATGTTTTTTCCCACGGTGTCCGGCAGGCCCAAAGCCTGGGCGACCTTGTTCGGATTTAGCTCGCCGTCGCGGGGAATGGTTCCGTCCAGCCTGCCCCTGATCGGTTTCGTGCCTTTCCAGGCCAGGCCTTTAAGCATGTCTTCCACGATCGGCATACCTTCCTCCAGAACTACGAGGCTGTCGCAGCTATCGTACAAGCGGGTCAGGGCCTCGATGGGAAGCGGATACTGGCTGATCTTGACCACCGGATGGGGGATCGGCTGTCCTTGATAGACCTCGCGAAGGTAGTTATAGGCCAGGCCGGTGGTCACGATTCCCCGGGAATGGTCGCTTGCCTCGAGATTGAAGGAATTGAAAGGCGATTCCATCGATTCCCGAATAAAAGTATCTTGCAACTCGATCAGATGCTTGTATTTCTTGCGCGCGAAAGACGGCAGCAGCATGAACTGGTAAGGATCATCGGGCTTCTTCATCTCGTTTTGCCGCAAGGGATTCCGGGTTTGCACCCCCGAGCGCGAATGGGACAGGCGGGTCGTGAGGCGCAGCAGCACCGGCACGTGGTAGCGCTCGGAAAGTTCAAAGCCGTAAAAAGCCATGTCGTAGCATTCCTGCTGGTTGGAGGGCTCCAAAACCGGGATCATGGCGAACTTGCCGTAGAAGCGGGAATCCTGCTCGTTCTGCGAGGAATGCATGCCCGGATCGTCCGCCACCACGACGATCAAGCCGCCGTTGGCGCCCGTGAAGGCCGAGTTCATGAAAGGATCGGCGGCAACGTTCAGGCCAACGTGTTTCATTGTCACGAGGGCCCGCTTGCCGGCATAGCT
This sequence comes from Candidatus Syntrophosphaera sp., assembly GCA_019429425.1. Taxonomy (NCBI): domain Bacteria; kingdom Pseudomonadati; phylum Candidatus Cloacimonadota; class Cloacimonadia (SeqCode); order Cloacimonadales (SeqCode); family Cloacimonadaceae (SeqCode); genus Candidatus Syntrophosphaera; species Candidatus Syntrophosphaera sp. The sequence continues at coordinate 9,560 of JAHYIU010000052.1, read as the reverse complement.
CATCCCGATCGCCGTTTCCATCGCGGTTTTTTCGTTGGAAGACCAGGTCCGGTGGACCTCGTCCCTTTCAGCTTGCTTGCTGTGCTGGACATATTCGATGATCTCCGTGGAGGGGGTTCCCGGATAACCGTAAAATCCAGAGATACCGGCATCCAAGGCTCCCTGCGCCAAGGCTTCATCGCCCAGAAGCATGAGTTTTTCCATAAAGGTGCTCCTTTATCTTTTATATTGATCTCAAATCAAGCTTGGTCCGGCGCTTGGTCCGATAGGCAACTCCTTGCGAACATGGGTTCTTATGGTTTTTTTCATAATATCGGAACTGCCGGAATAAGTCAAGAACAATATGCTGCTCCGAGTGTGTTGCATTTTCCCTACCTGAATCCAGCTTTTTCGCCCGGAGATCAGAAACGTTGATTTCCTGTGCGTATCCCGCCGGATAACCGCCAGGCGGGCGCGAATCCGGCGGGATACAGGCTGGAGGTGTCCGGTCAGAAAAAAAGGATGATAAGAAAGATCCGGGGTTTGGGAATGGAGGGGCTTGATCCGGTTACAGCAAGTCGGAGATGGGGGAGAAGCTCTTGCGGTGGATGGCGCAGGGGCCGTATTCCGCCAGGGCTTTGAGGTGCTCTGCCGTGCCATAGCCCTTGTGGCGGGCAAATCCATAGAGGGGATAGTGGCAGTCTGAAGCGGCCATAAGCCTGTCCCGGTGGACCTTGGCCAGGATCGACGCGGCCGCGATGCAGGCGTGGAGGCCATCTCCGCCGATCACGCAGCTTTGGGGGCAGGCCAGTCCCGGGGGAAACTGATTGCCGTCGATGAGGCAGAGGTCATTCGGCCCGCAGATGGCCGAGACCGCTTCATACATCCCTTTGAGAGTGGCCTGCAGGATGTTGTGGCGATCGATGAAAGCGGCGTCGATTTCCACGATGTGCCAGGCGGCCCCTGAGTTGATTATCTCCGCAAACATCCGTTCCCTTCTGGCGGGTGAGAGTTTCTTGCTGTCATTGATCCCTTCGATTCGAACTCCGTAATCCAATCTGACCGCCGCCACGACCACAGGTCCGGCCAGAGCCCCGCGCCCGGCTTCATCCACTCCGATCAAGCGGTTAGAGAGATGCAGGAGGTCCAGGTCGTTGGCGTAGAGAGGACTTGGTTGAGCTTCCCCACTGCCTTTCAGGCTTGGGGAATGCTTGCAGGATTCAGCGTTCATTCATCTTTCTGGAGCAGGAAGAAGAGCCGGTAGTAGCGCTCGTCTATGTCCGCGTTCATCTTCTGCAGAAGGTTGGTGCGCATTTCCGGATTGAAGATGGCCTTGAGTTTCAGGCCTGATGAGGCGGTCAGCTCTGCCAGCTCGGGAGAGCGGTAAACCCTTTGGGCGTGCCTTTCCTCCAGCCTGTCATAGCCCGATAGGCTTCTGCGAAACAGCATCAGATGGGTGATCTGGCGGTTGGAGAGGGCTTCGAAAGTGGAGATCTGGACAAGGTATCCGTCCTTGACCCGGGTGAAGTTGGTGGTGTTGTTGAAATTATCGAGGCTGTTGAACAGGGTGGAGATGTCAAAAATGAAGATCCCGCCGGGGCGCAGGGCTTCCCGCACGTTCTTCAGCAAAGTCTTTATCGCCGCTTTTTGGGTGAGGTAATTGATGCTGTCGAAAAGGCAAAAGATGAAATCGTAATCCTTGCGCGGCAGGGGATCGGTGAGGGAATTGAGGAACAGATTTGGTTTGAAGGCCTTGGTATCCGCTTTGTGCAGCATATGGGGCGATTTATCGCAGGCATCGACCTCAAAGCCCCTGAAAACAAGGATCTCGGCAGCGTTGGCAGTTCCGCAGGCCAATTCGAGCACCTTTCTGGCTGGCTGTTTGGAGAACTGCTTATACCAGGTGAGCATCAGGTCGACCCATTCCTCATAGTTCACATGGGACATGTAGGTGTCGTAATACTCCGCGAAGAGGGAATATGATGTTTGTGCCGGAAGCTGAAGATCCGGCGGTAAGGGCGAAGATTCCGGGTTGTGGCGGGCCAGATCCGCTGCCTGGTCCAATCTGATCAAGGTTTGCAGAAAATCCGGGTTTTCTTCATCAATGGCAAGATTTGCATGGAGCAAACCGCTTTGATAATGGGAGAGGGAGAAAAGCGGCAGACGCGAGGCACAGACAGCCGAAACCAGGTCCTGGTTGCGGGTGAGCAGCAGTTCGCCGAAGCCGGTTTTCTGCCAGGCATTGAAGTCCGGATAAACATTGCTGTCCGGGGGATGGGCAAAGCTGCCGGCCTCGCCGCTCAGGACTGCCGGGGTTTTGCGCAGCAAACTGACCAGGGAGACGATCTCTTCCATTGTGCCTTCTGCCAGGCCGCTCACGTCGGCAAGGCTGAGCTTTTTACTGCCGTACAGGCTGATCGATGGAAGGCCCAAAACTTCCGCCCAGAGCCGGTAGGAGGCCAGGCTGGCGAAGCAGAGCCGTGTGAGCTTGTGCTTCTGCAGATACTTCTGGATGGAGCTGACCGCTTCCCGGGGTTGGCCGGAAAATGAGATGGCCGCAAGCCGTTCGTGCCGGGGCAGTTCATCCTCCGAGCCGGCATGGAGATAGAGGTAATCCGTGTCCTTGCGGAAGGGGAAAAACTTCCAGACCTGGGCCAGATGCCGGTGTTCAGGCCTGAAGAGCGCAATGATCGCGAGCTTGGCCAATTCCGCTCAGATCTTCTTGTCGCTGGCGCCGGGTTTGGTGAGGGCAATCCCTTCCAGGCAGAGCGGGCAGGAAGCCGCGTCCCAGGTGGGTATGTCCAATTGCAGCAAAGACAGGAAAGGGCAGCCAAAATCGGCCTGGCCGCCACTGCGGTCGACTATCGCGGCCACGGCCTGAATCGCGATCCCGCGAGACTTCAGGCAGGAGATCACTTCTTTCACGGAACCGCCTGTGGTGACGATATCCTCGATCACCACCACGTTTTTCACCTCGGACAGGTCAAATCCGCTTCTGATGGTCATTTCCTCATTCTTGCGCTGGGTGAAGATGAAGCTTTTGCCCAGCAGTTTCGCCACTTCAAAGGCCAGCACGATGCCTCCGTAGGCGGGCCCGGCCACGGTGTCGAACTCAAAGGGCTCCAGGAGTTCCGCCAGCATTTCGCAGACCCGCTCTGTGGCCTGGGGATTCTGGAGCAGCCTGATCTTTTCGACGTAAGTGCCGCTGTGCCTGCCTGAGGTGAGCAAAAAGTGCCCTTCCAGGATGCTGCCTTCGCCGATGAGGATGTTCTTGATCTCGGGTCTGTTCTGTTGTTTTTCCAGGATCTGGCGGGCGCGTTCCTCGTCCGCGGAGGACACCTGAAGCTCCATGTAGAAACGTTCCGGGGCGATGCCGGGAATCATGGAAAAGACCAATTCGTTGGTCAGAAAGGCCTTGATGCCGTGATCCTCGAGCAAGGCCTTGGCCAGGTCGGCCTCGAAATTGTCGTCAAATTTTGCGATGGTAACCAGTTCTGGGGTCATGTTCCCTTCCTTTACATTTGTGTGCTGGCAGCCAGATAGACCAGCACCATGATGGCTTCAAAGATGATGCCGAAATCGTCGGCGGTGTATTCGACCGTGCGTCCATCCAGACGTCTGGTGTGGGGCATCAGAGCGGCCTGGTCGGCCATGGAGCTTGAATTGAACTCGATCTTGAGGGTGATGGGCGGTTCAAAGCTGTATAAGGGGACGTCGCACCGGTCCCGGGCCAGGGTTTTGGCCACCGCGGCCTGGGTCAGTTCATCCACCAGTATTTGCGAGTAGTTCTTGGCGGAAAACTTGGCCATGGCTTTTTTGGTGGCGATGAATTCCACCCAGGGCATGGCGGCTGCCAGTTCCTGCTTCAATGCTTCGTCGCCGGAGACCAGGGTCACCGGGATCCCGTGGTAGCCTGCATAGGCGGAATTGACGGTAGCCTCGCACATGGCCACTCCGTTGATCCAGATCTTATGGATCCTGCTGTTCGAATAGGTGTGGTCCATGTTGCCCTTCAGGGCTCCGGTCCCGCTGTGGTAGCCAAGCAGCCAGGCCTGGTCGTAATCCGGGGTCAGGTCCGGCATCATGTAGCGTGGCCGCGGGCATCCGGAGATCAGGGATATTCTATTGTCCAGAGCTGTGATCGAATAGTCCAGATTGTCGCCGCCGCTATGGGAATCGGCGATGGTGATCTCATCGATCAGGGCGGCTTTGGGATGCGCCAGAACGCTCTTCAAAACCAGTTCCACGTGATGGGTGATGTTCCTCTTCACGGCGGGCCGGTCCGTCTTTTCCTGTTCCCAGTTGAAGGTGCCGGGCATTCCTTCCATGTCGATCGATATGTAGAGCTTCATATGCTATCCTTCCTTGCTAACAAGTGCTTTGGCCAGGCTTGCCGCCAGCGACACATTGTTCTTCAGCAGCGCCAGATTGGCTTCCACGGAACCACCTTTTGTGTGTTTGGCAAGATAGTCAAGCACAAAAGGAGTGAAATCCTTTCCAGTGATGCCCTGGGTTTTGGCGCTAATGACCCCGGAGCGAAGCTCCGCCTCGATCTGATCCGGCGAGAGGGCATTTTTTGCCGGGATGGGATTGGCAACCAAGAGGCCTTTTCCACCCATTGTAAGATGTGTTTTCCAAAACAGGGCAAATTCCTCCGCGGTGTCGATCCGGTCTATGGCATGTTCGCTGGAAGGAACATAGAACTTGGGGAAGCGGTCTGTTTGCCAGCCCAGCACTGGAACGGCAAGCGTTTCCAGGTATTCCAGGGTCGAACGAATGTCCAAAAAAGCTTTGCAGCCCGCGGATACCACTGCCACAGGAATTTCCGCCAGGGCGGTGAGGTCGCTGGAGATATCCAGGTCTTCGCGCCAACTGGTATGCACACCGCCGATGCCGCCTGTGGCAAAGACCTCGATCCCGGCCAGATGGGCCAGCTTCATGGTTGCCGATACGGTTGTTCCGCCGCTGTGGCCTTGCGTGAAGGCCAGCGCCAGGTCTCTCATGCCCAGCTTCCTGAAGCTGCCGGGGGCCTTGAATCTGGGCGCCAGATCCTCCACCTGATTAGCTTCCAAGCCGATGTGGGCGATCCCCTCCAAGACAATTATCGTGGCGGGAGTGACGCCCTCATTTACGAGGATTTCCTCCAGGACCCGGGAAACGGATAGATTTTGCGGATAGGGCAAGCCATGCGTGAGCACCGTGGATTCCAGCGCCACTACTGGCAGCCCTTTTTCCAGGGCGGATGCCACATTTGCTGACAATACGACCTTGTTCTGCAGCTTTTCCATGCTGTTTCCTCCAGATATAAAAATGGAATCAATCGTTATTCTGGCGCGGGATAAGGATTGATTCCGTGTTTTGCTTAGTTTTGGCCGAGGGTGAATTCCGGCAGGTCTGCGGCGAGTTCGATGCTGTCAACCAGATGGCGGACCACGACCTGCATGACTCCGGCTTTGATCATGCCGATCTCTTTGGCCGCGCCGTAGGAAAGGTCGATGTCTCTGCCCCGGCGGAAAGGACCGCGATCATTGACGCGGACCACCACATTCTTGCCGGTTTGGGGATTGGTGATTTTAAGGAGGGTATCGAAGGGGAGGGTGCGGTGAGCGCAGGTGAGCGCGAGTTTGTCGTAGATCTCTCCGCTGGCGGTGCGGCGTCCGTGGAAGATCCCACCGTAGTAGGAGGCCACCCACTTTTCCCCGGGCGGTTCCTGGGTATGCAGCGAATCGATCACTTCGGCCATGTCGGCCTTGATGATCTCCGTGCTGCCGATCTCGGACACCGTTTGCGCGATGATCGGGCCAATGAACATGGCCCAGACCGCGAAGACGGTGGCGAGCAGTTTTTTGTTTTGATTTCTCATATTTGATTTTCCATTATTCATTTAAGTCTTTCCGGGAAAAAACTGAGCGGGCCCGATCTTGTCAAGGTATTTTTTCATTTTAAACAGGTATACGATTGGCAGGCAATTAGTTACGGAGGCTAATCCGGACCACGACCAGGAACTGGATTCAGTCAAATTGCTGCAATAAAAACCGGGAAATTGGCATTTTCCGCTTCTCTTCAATTTTGGCCGGGCGGCGAAGAAATAGTTTGACAGATTTGCCTTGCCAAATGCTTTATCGCAACAGCTAAAAATTACAAAATCGAAGGAGTGCGACCATGCCAAGAATGACGGTTGATCCGTACTATTGCAAAGGTTGTGGACTCTGCATTGCTGCCTGCCCGAAGAAAATAATCCGTTTTTCGGAGGACATCAATGCCAAGGGATACCACTACGCCGAGTGTTTCAAGCAGGATGAGTGTATTGCCTGCAAAATGTGTTATATGACCTGCCCGGATGTGGCGATCAAGGTCGAGAAGTGAGGTGAAGATGAGCAAGATACTGATGAAAGGAAACGAAGCTGTGGCCGAAGCCGCCATCAGGGCTGGCTGTCGGCTCTATTTTGCCTACCCGATCACCCCGCAGAGCGAATTGATCGAATACATGGCCAAGATGATGCCCAAGGTGAACGGGACCTTTTTGCAGGCCGAAAGCGAAGTTGCCGCGATCAACATGGTCTACGGTGCCGCGGGCACCGGCAAGCGCGTCATGACCTCATCCTCATCCCCGGGGATCGCCCTCAAGCAGGAGGGAATTTCCTACATGGCCGGAGCGGAATTACCGGCCGTGATAGTCAACGTCCAGCGCGGCGGGCCCGGTTTGGGAGACATCCAGCCCGCGCAGGGAGATTATTTCCAGGCCGTCAAAGGCGGCGGGCATGGCGATTACCGCATGATCGTCCTCGCACCCTCATCAGTGCAGGAATTTGCCGACATGGCCTCAGAAGCCTTCGACCTGGCCGATAAATACCGCAATCCGGTTCTGATCCTGGCCGATGGCATGCTGGGCCAGATGATGGAGCCGGTGGAATTCCAGCCTGCCAAGACACAGGCGGAGATCGACGCCCTCGGCGAGCAGCACACATCCTGGTGCATCTGCCCGAACGATGATGGCGACGCCAAGCACCACCACGAGATAAATTCCCTGGAGATCGACCCTCAGGTGCTGGAAAAGCACGTGAACAAGATGTATGAAAAATACGCGGTGATCGAAAAAGACGAGATCCAGTACGACACCTACAACCTCTCCGACGACAACGAGATCCTCTGCGTGGCCTGGGGAACGGCTTCCCGGGTGGTCAAATCCGCCATCAACGAGCTGAAGGCGGCTGGTAAAAGCGTCGGCATGATCCGTCCCATCACCTGCTGGCCCTATCCCTACGAGGCTGTCGCCAAGGCGATCGGCCCCAAGGTGAAGCAGGTCTACGTGTTTGAACTGAACACAGGCCAGATGCTGGATGACGTCAAGATCGCGGTAAGCGGCAAAGTGCCGGTCAAGTTCTGGGGCAAGGTCGGCGGGATCGTTTTCACTCCCGCGGAGATCCAGGCCAAGCTGGAAGCTTGTTTTTAAGGAGGAAACCATGGAAGTGATAGCCAAAAGACCAGCCACTCTCACCGCGACACCTTTCACCTACTGCCCCGGATGCCTGCATGGCGTGGCCCATCGCCTCATCGCGGAGGCCATCGAGGAACACGGGTTGATCAATAAAATGAGCGGAGTCGCCCCTGTCGGCTGCTCCGTCTTTGCCTACAAATTCTTCAATTTCGACATGGCCCAGGCCGCCCATGGCCGCGCTCCGGCCGTTGCCACAGGAATGAAGCGCGCCCGGCCGGACATGCATGTCTTCACCTATCAGGGCGACGGCGACCTCGCTGCCATCGGCACAGCCGAGATCATCCATGCCGCCAACCGCGGCGAGCACATCAGCGTTTTCTTCGTCAATAACGCCATCTATGGCATGACCGGCGGCCAAATGGCGCCGACCTCCCTGCCCGAGATGAAAACCACCACCAGCCCCTACGGTCGCAATGTCGACGACATCGGCTATCCGATCCGGGTTTGCGAATTGCTGGACACCCTCGTGGCGCCCTATTACATCGAGCGCGTTTCCCTGCTCAGCCCGGCGGAGATCATCAAGGCCAGGAAAGCCGTGATCAAGGCGATCCAGTATAACAAGGAGGGGCGCGGCTTCACCTTCATCGAATTCATCAGCACCTGCCCCACGAACTGGGGCATCGATCCCGACAAATCGCGGGATTGGGCAAGGGAAAACATGTTGCCCTTCTTCAAACCAGGCTGCTTCCGCGACAAGGGGGCCGAAGCTCCCGCTGCAGGCGGAACGGAGGTGAAATCATGACAACCGAAATGATCTGTGCCGGATTCGGTGGCCAGGGTGTCCTGACCATCGGCAAATTCATCGCCCAGGCCGCGATGAAAGAAGGCAAGCACGTTTCCTGGCTGCCTTCCTACGGACCGGAAATGCGGGGCGGGACCGCCAACGTCTCCACTGTGGTTTCCGATGAGCCCATCGCCTCGCCCATCGTCAGCTATCCGGATGTGCTCGTTGCCCTGAACCAGCCTTCCATCGATAAATTCGCCCCCAACGTGCGCAAAGGCGGCGTGGTCATCATCAATACCAACATGTGCCCCCACGGCTGCAAGAGGGACGACGTCCAGATCGTGGCCGCTCCGATGGTCGACATCGCCAAGGAGATCGGCAGCCAGATGGTGCTGAACATGCTCGCCATCGGCATCGTCATCGGCAAGACCGGCCTCATCCGCTACGAGACCATGGAAGAAGACCTGAACGCCTTCCTGAAAGCCAAAAACCCGGACCTGCTGGAAAAGAACCTCACCGCCATCAAACACGGAATGGAGATCGGCCAGGCGCACTGAGATAGGACATAACTAACACAACTCTCCTTGTATAATGGAACTGGCGCGGGATTTTTGGTCCCGCGCCTTTTTCTTTCCTTTCAAATCGAGCGTGTATTATAGCTCGTCAGAACCCGAAAGAACAGCTCATGGGGCTGCCGATCTTGAGAATCGGCAGAGGCAGCAAGGCTGCCTTCAGAAGCGGCTTACAGCCGCTATGGCAAAGCGGAGTTTGCCACACCTTCTTGTCGCGGATGAAAACCTGACCCACTCGATTGATTTAGAGCCTTAATATAAAGTATCACCCAAACTTGCAAGTGGATATCACCTGTCATAGTGGTTGTAAAGGGTTATACAGAGTTTACATTCATTTGTCATAAATAAAGATAGCTGCAGTGACTCAAAGATGCTACTGTATCGTCATCCAACGCCTCAAAGACACAGACCATTTGATCCATCATTTGCTTGAGCGAATCAAATAAGCGATTATGTATATAGTTGGTTTTCAGGTACTTCCATAATCGTTCAATTGGATTTAGCTCTGGTGAATATGGGGGAAGGTATATGATTTCAATATTGCCGGGTACTACAAGTTCTCTCGATTTATGCCAGCCTGCTTGATCCATGATGATGACAATCTCTTCATTTTCATAGGCAGGGCTCATTTGTTCCAGATACAGATTCATCATTTCAGTATTTACCCAAGGTAGAAACAATGAAAAGTTCTCACCGGTCTTTGGTTCAACAGCGCCATATATGTAGAAATTCTGATAGGCTTGCTTGACTTTTATCTGGAGTGGCTTTCCTGACAATGCCCAGATTC
>JAHYIU010000051.1 GCA_019429425.1 Candidatus Syntrophosphaera sp. | reverse complement strand
CTGGTGGCATCTGGGAAGCTTTGTTGACCACGATCGGCGGCTTGATCGTGGGCATCGTGGCGATCGTTTTTTACAACGACATTGTCCAAAACATGGAAAACATCGCCAAAGACATGCAAAACCAGGCGGTGGAAAGCCTGATCAAGTTTCGCGGATCCTGGCCCGGAGATACTATCCAGCCATGAAACTCGGCATCACCAGCAAAAAGATCAGCACCACGGTCCTGATTTCGATGACGGACGTGATCTTCCTGCTCCTGATCTTCATCCTGATCGCCTCCAATTTTTCCGCCCAGACCGGATTGCCCTTCAAATTGCCGGGCTCGGTCTCGCAGGAGCGCCAGACCCGCCAGATCCTGCATATTCTGTACACGGACGACCAGAACGTCATCTTCATGGAAAGGACATACACACTGGATGAGCTTGGCCCTGCTTTGCGGGACGAATTTCGGGACGCGGAGCAGATCGTGCGCCTGTCCGCGGAAAGATCGACGCCCCTCCAAAACGTGATCACGCTGATGGACGTGATCCGCGGCGCCGGCTTTGAGAGGATCTTCGTGGCCACGGAACCTGTGGAAGAAATGCCATGACACATACGCAGGGAAATCGGCTCTCGATCGCGGTTTCGCTTCTGGTCCACGCGGCCATCCTGGCTGTGATGGCCTTGGCCATGATCGAGCCGGTTTCAGTCCAGCGCTGGTATGAGCTCGATTTCCGGGATCCGCTGGCATTGATCGAAGAAGAGGCTTTCGCGGAGCAAAGCGGTGGCCCGGAGTCGCAAATTCGGGCTGATAACCTGCCTGGCAGGCCCCGGGAGACGCTTTTTCCCGGACAGAAGCAGCAGGACCAGGCTTCCGCCAACATCACGAGCCAGGAGTATGCCCCAGGCCAGAGCGAACTGCTGGAAACTCCTTTCCTGGCCGATGAATCAAACCGCTCCGGAAGAGTGGACCTGGGCCCCAATCCAGCCGCCCAGAGCGCCCTGCGTCAGGTGATCGGCGGTGATGGAGCAGACGGAGGTTCCGTGAGTTTCCGGGTCACGGGCGGCCGGGTCCGATTCACTTTGCCCGCTGGCTATAAACACAATTTGGGAGCCTCGGGAAGCGTTACCCTGCAGTTCAAGGTCGATCGCTACGCGCGTCCGGTCTCTAATACGATCGTGCCGATCCAGCAAACCGAGCCGCGTTTCTTTGAAGCGGCCAAGCAGGTGCTGCTGGACGGGAAATTCACTTTTGACGGCGCCCCCGAGCCAGGCGTCACCTGCCGGATCACTTTCGAGTTTCTCTAAATGGACAAACACGCTCAAGTTCCGGCCAAGTTCAATACTCCACTGCTGATGGGGATCCTGAACATCACAGAGGATTCTTTTTCCGACGGGGGGAGTTTTCTGGATCCGGGCCCCGCTTTCATGCAAGCTGAGAAGATGATCGCCGACGGGGCCGACATCCTCGACATTGGCGGAGAATCCACCCGGCCGGGATCCCGCGCCGTGGATGAAGAGACCGAAATGCAGCGCGTATTGCCGGTTTTGGCCAGGATCAGTGAGTCCCATCCCGACCTGACGATATCCGTCGACACCCGCAAAAGCGGTGTGGCGGAAAAAGCCATTGCCAGCGGAGCGGCCATCATCAACGATATTTCTGCCTTGCGCTTTGATTCGCGCATGAGCGCCGTTCTGGTTGCGAACCCGGAAGTGAAGCTGATCATCACGCACATGCAGGGCGAGCCTGAAACCATGCAGGAGGATCCCCGGTATGAGGACGTGCTGGAGTCGATAGACGACTTTTTTGCTGAAAGGATCGCTTTCGCCGCCACCCGCGGTATATCCAGAAAGCGGATCATGCTCGACCCGGGGATAGGTTTTGGCAAGGATTTGAGCCATAATCTCCGGATCCTGGCCAATCTGGGCAAGTTCAGGCGCTTCGATCTGCCCCTGGTGGTGGGAGCTTCGCGCAAGAGGTTCATCAACGCGGTCAATCCTTCAGATACTACAGAACGGATTGGCGGCAGCCTCGCCGCGGCCTGGATCTCAGCGCTGCAGGGGGTCCAGATCGTCCGGGTGCACGACGTCAAGGCCCATCGCCAGTTCTTTGACACCTTGCTCGCGATAACGGGGGAAAAGCTCTGATGGATCTTCTGATCCCCAAATTCCAGGATCTGGTCGATATCATCCTGATCGCCTTCCTGGTCTACCAATCCCTCACCATTGTCAAGCGGAGCGGGGGATACCAGATATTGGTCGGCTTGTTGTTCGTGTTTGTGCTCTACACCGTGGCGGTGGCCCTGGACCTGAAAATGGTGAGCGCCGCGCTGGGCTCGATCCGCAGCTATTGGGTGCTGGCACTGATCATCCTGTTCCAGCCGGAGCTGCGTTCTCTTCTGGCCAGGATCAACCTTTCCCGCGAACTGAGCATGAGCCTCAGAAAAAAGGCCAGCAATTCCATCTACATGACACTGATCGACGCCATTTCCTCAATGTCCTTCCGCAAGACCGGCGCGTTGATCGTGATCGAGAACAGACGCAAACTCAATGAATACATCCACAGCGGCGAAATGATCGACGCGACCATGTCCCTGCGCTTGATCCTCACCATCTTCAATCCGCGCTCCGCGCTTCACGACGGGGCGATCATCATCCGGGGCGACAGGATCATGGCGGCCAAGGTCGTTTTGCCCCTATCCAAAAAACCAGACTATGTCAAACGTTTCGGGACGCGCCATCTCGCCGGGATCGGGATCACCGAACTCTCGGATGCCATAGCGATCATAGTTTCCGAACAGAACAGCCAGATATCCGTGGCACAGAACGGATTGATCCAGGTAAACGTCGCCTACGAGGAATTGCTGCAGATCATCAACGACGCGACGACATAGAGATTGCATTTTTTTTGAGGAGATCGATATTTAATGCTCACAGACCCAATTTTGATCGGTATCACAGGAAACATCGGCAGCGGGAAAAGCCTTTTCTGCAACTTGCTTAGAGAACATGGCTACACCGTCATCTCCGCTGATGAGATCGCCCAGCAGCAGCTAAACGACCCGGACAGCGTGAGGCAGATCACCAAGCGCTGGGGCAAAGAGGTCCTGCGGGGCGGCAAGCCGGACCGGAAAAAGATCGCCGGGATCGTTTTCAACCGCAAGGCGGAGCTAGATTTTCTGAACAGCATCGTTCATCCCAAAACCCTTGGCGCTTTGCAAAGCATAACCGACAACAGCACCGAGAAATATCTCTTCTTTGAGGTGCCCCTGCTGTTTGAAGCGGGGATGCAGCATTGCTTCGACTACATCGTACTGGTCCACGCGAACAGGGATAAACGGCTCACCAGGCTGCTGAAAAGCGGAAGGGAAACACCGGCCGATATCCAAGCCCGCATGAACGCCCAGATCGACGACCTGGGCAAGATCCCCCTCTGCGACCTGGTTATCGACAACAATGGCAGCACCGGAGCCCTGAAAAAGCAATGCCTGGATTTCATCCAGCGCCTGGGCGGCATCAAGCATAAGAGCAAGCTTTCATTTTCATCCTGATATCGCTGATCCTGCCCTCTGGCCTTCCGGAGCCTATTCCGCATGGATGCGTCAGATCCCTTGCTTTTATCCCCCTTTTTCCCAGCTTACCCACCACTGGTTTATCTCCCGCCGACCACCCGCCGGTTTGGCGGTTATTCAGTGAGTGGTGGGTGAGAGGCGTATGAGTCGGATTAAAGGGCGGAAAGACCTTTCAAAATCGATAATCACTTAAAGAGCAGCCTGCGGGCGATACAGGGCAGCACTTGAAAAAAGCGATTGACAAAGGAGGGCTGTGAAAATTTCTTGATTAAACTATGCCGGAAAAAGGCACAGACAAGTTCCGAACCTTGTTTAACAATAGATAAGATACAGTGTATGAGGACAAAATGAAAGACTACAATTTGAAGAAGCTGCGCAATCTCCTGTTCATGGGATCCAGTGGCGCTGGCAAGACCACAGTTGCCGAACAGATTTTTTATCTGACCCACACCACCAGCCGCATCGGCAAGATCGATGAGGGCAACACAGTGATGGATTTCGATCCCGAAGAGACGGCCAAAAAGATGTCTCTGAGCCTTAGCCTGGGCTTCGTGAACCATAACGACCACAAGATCAACATCCTGGACGCGCCGGGCAATCCGGATTTCGTAGGTGACGCCATCGTCGCCATCCCGGCTGTGGAAAGCGTTGTCCTGGTTGCCAATGCCGCGGGTGGATACGAGGTCGGCCTGGAACTCGCCATCGAGCAACTTGAGCATAAAAAAGTGGGCAAAGTCATCCTGGTTAACCGGATGGACAACGAACACGCCGATTTTTACAAGACTCTGGAGAACATTCACGAGAATGCCGACATCAACGCCACCCCGATCCAGATTCCCATCGGCAGGGAAAACACCTTCGAAGGAGTGGTCGACATCATCCGCCAGAAAGCCATCCGCCCCTCCGGCGAAGGCGAGGTTCCGGAAGACATGAAATCCTCTGTCGAAGAAGCGCGGACTCATCTGATGGAGGCCGTGGCCGAAACTGACGAAGAACTTCTGAACGCGTTTCTGGAAAACATGGAACTCAGCGACGAGCAGCTTCTGGCCGGATTGAAGAAAGCGGTCGCGAACGGCGACATTTTCCCGGCCTTTGCCTCTTCAGCCCATACCGGAGTTGGCATCATGGCCTTCCTTGACGCCGTTACCCGCTATCTGCCTTCCCCCGAGGATGCCAATCCGATCCAGGCTTTGGAACAGGGCAATCCTAAAGATTTCATCGTCAAACCCGACGGCGAGCTGCTGGGCTTCATCTTCAAGCTTTATGCGGACCCCAACATGGGAGATTACGCTTATGTGCGCATGTTATCCGGCACGCTGAAGACGGGCATGGAATTCTACATTCCGGAAAAAGACGCCAAGGACAAAGCCGGAAACATGTATTACATGCTGGGCAAGACCAGGACCGACACCCAGGAGATCCGGGCCGGAGAGATCGGAGCACTGGTCAAGCTGAAACACGCCAAGGCCTTGAACAACATAACCGCCATCGGGTCCAATCTCGCGCTTCCCATGCCGGAACTTCCCACCCCCACATTCTGGCAGATGATCCGCGCCGCCAACCAATCCGATGAGGATAAGATCGGCTCCGCCCTGCAGCGCGTGATCGCGGAAGATCCCACCATCCGTTTCGACCTGAACCTGGAGACCCATGAAAACGTCATCTCCGGCATGGGCGAACAGCAGCTGCAACTGGTCCTGAAAAAACTTAAGAACCGCTACAAAGTCGACGCCATGATGAAAGAACCGCGCATACCCTATAAAGAGACCATCATGGGCAGCGCCGAATCCCAGTACCGCCATAAAAAGCAATCCGGCGGGCGCGGCCAGTATGGCGAAGTGTATTTCCGCATCAAACCGGCCGAGCGCGGCGAAGGATTCCAATTCATCAATGCCATCGTCGGCGGAGTGATTCCCTCCAACTTTATCCCCGCGATCGAAAAAGGTCTCGTGGAAACGATGGAAAAAGGGATCATTGCCGGCTACCATGTCGTTGACGTGAGCGTGGAAGTCTACTACGGCAGCTACCACGACGTGGACAGCTCTGAAATGGCCTTCAAGATCGCCTCGTCCATGGCCCTCAAGGAAGGCTTCAAGAAATGCAAGCCGATCCTTCTGGAACCGATCCATGACCTCACGATCATAGTTCCCGGCGAATACATGGGCGACGTGATGGGTGATATCAGCACCCGCCGCGGACGCATCATGGGTATGGAGCAGCGGGGTAAAAAGCAGTATCTGAGCGCCCAGATGCCGGTCGCGGAAATGTATTTCTACTTCCCGGCCCTGAAATCATTCACCCAGGGCAGAGGCCGCTTCACCCAAAAATTCAGCCACTACGAGAAAGTTCCTGACGAGATCGCGGCAAAGGTCATAGCCGCCTGGCAGGATTCCGAAGCATAAATCCCTGCACTGCGCAGGATTCAGATTCCGGGGAAGGCTATGAACCAGCCTTCCCCTTTTTCTTGCTTGACATTTTTTTGCCCTGCGCCCAAGCTGGTTTCAAGCAATAAACTGATGTAACTGATTAACATAAAAGAGGTTTGCATGTCCGGACACAATAAGTGGAGCTCGATCAAGCACAAAAAAGGCGCTACCGACGCCAAACGCGGGCAGATATTCACCCGCATCGTCAAAGAGATCATCCTGGCAGCCAAGAATGGCGGAGGCGACGCTGAAATGAACCCCCGCCTCCGCACAGCCATCAACACAGCCAAAGCGGCAAACATGCCCCGCGAGAACATCGAACGCGCGATCAAACGAGGCACCGGTGAGATCGAAGGCGAAACCTATGAAGAGATCACCTACGAAGGTTATGGCCAAAATGGTGTGGGCATCGTCGTTGAGGTGATGACAGACAACAAGAATCGCACGGTCGCCGATCTGCGCCACACGTTTTCCAAGTATGGGGGCAATCTGGCCGAAACGGGGTCTGTGGCCTGGAACTTCGATCAGAAGGGATTTTTCAACGTTCCCGCGGCTGGCCTCGATGAAGATGAATTCATGATGCTGGCCCTTGATGCCGGAGCCGAGGATGTCGAGCTCAATGACGAATATTTCGACATCTATACCGCGCCCGGCGAATTCCACAGCGTGCTGGGCAATTTTGAAAAACTCGGCTATCCGGTGGAAAACGCGGAATTGACAAAGGTCCCCAAGAATACCATCAACGCGGACGACTTTGCTCCCAGGCTGTTCAAGCTGATCGAAATGCTGGAAGATCTGGACGACGTTCAGAAAGTCTATGCCAATTTCGAAGTATCCGACTCTGTAATGGAATCTCTCAGCCAGTAATAGTGATCATCGTCGGAATCGATCCCGGCAGCCGCTTCTGCGGCTATGGCCTGCTTGAAGTGCAGGGCAAGAAGATCATTGGCGCTGGCTGCGACGTGGTCAACATGGTCCGGGAGAAAGACCTGCTCAAGCGGCTCGACCTCCTCTATACGGCGATCGACGGCGTATTGGAACAATACAAACCAGACGTGGCGGTTGTGGAGACCATGTTTTTCCAAAAGCACATCCGCAGCGTGTTCACTTTGGGACACGCCCGCGGAGTGATCCTGCTTGCCATAGCCAGGCACAAGGTGCCGCTGCTGGAATACTCGCCCCGGGAAGTCAAAAAAGCCGTCGTCGGAAATGGAAACGCGTCCAAACAGCAGGTCCGCTACATGATCAGCCAGATGCTCAAACTGAAGCAACAACAGGCCACGGATGACGCCTATGACGCGCTGGGCCTGGCAATGTGCCATTATCACAGGATGAAATTCATGTCATGATAAACTACATTAAAGGCGTAATAGCACACAAAACACCGGTGAATGTGGTCCTGGAAACAGCTTCCGGGCTTGCTTTTGAGTTACACATTCCCATCAGCACCTATGAGGTATTGCCCGATACGGGCGCGGTCTGCAAACTCTTCACCCATCTGCACGTTGGCCAGGATGACCTGCGTTTGTTCGGTTTTGCCACACCCGCGGAATGCGAGCTATACAAGCAGCTGAACCGCATATCCGGTGTCGGTCCCAAGAGCGCCCTGTCCATTATCTCCACCCTGCCCATCCCGACTTTCGTGAAGGCTGTCGAAAGGGATGAAACAGCTCTACTGACCAAGGTTCCAGGCATCGGACTGAAAAGCGCCCAGCGCTTGATCATTGAGCTGAAGGGCAAGCTGGTCCATCTGATCGATCAGGTTGGCCCAGGCGAGCAGGTGGTCGAGGAAAACGTGATCCTGGAAGTGGAGAACGCCTTGCAGACTCTGGGCTTCAACGCGCGTGACATCCGCCGCGAGATCAGCCTGATGCCGGACGAGGCGGCCAAAATGAATGCTGAGCAACTGATCAAGGAAATAATCAGAAGACTCTATCAAAGAAATAGATAGATGCTTAGGAACGAAGCTTATCAGACCATTCTGAAGATCTTCAAGGATATGGAGTTTTCCGATACCCTTCTGCATCAGCGAGCCAAAAAACTGAAGAATGACCGGGAAAATGTCGCTCTCTATTACAACATGGTCAAGGGCGTGGTCAAACTGCGGGGGAAACTGGATTACATCCTTTCCCAATACGCCGACGCGGATAAGTTCGCTGCCACCGACATCAAGATCAAGGCCTGGCTGTACCTGGGATTGTATCAGCTGATGTATTTGGACTCCATACCTGCCCACGCGGCGGTCAATGAGACTGTGGCACTGGCCAAATCAGCCTTGGGAGAAAAAGTGGGCGATTTCGTCAATGCACTGCTTCGGGCCTGGCAGCGCAATCCTGAAGTCACCTATCCGTCTGATCCGGTTTTGCGGATCGCATATGAACACTCTTATCCCCCAGCTTTAATAGAACGCTGGATCTCACTCTGGGGCGCAGACAACACGGAACTGCTGGCGCTCTATTACAATGAGAATTCCAAGCTGCACATGAGGGTGAATGCCACTGCCACGACCCCGGAAAAACTGGTCCAGTATTTTTCCAAGCGAAACATCATGGTCAGGCCATCGCCGGTGAGCAAGATGACGCTGGTCACTGAATCCGCAGAGGAGGTTCTGGATGACGTGGCCTTTTCCGAAGGTTATTTCTCCGTGCAGGACACATCTTCCTCCCTGATCGTGGACCTGCTCGACCCGCAAAAAGGAGAGAACATCCTGGACCTGTTCGCGGCTCCGGGCGGCAAATGCACCTATATCGCGGAAAAGATGGACAATACGGGTGAAGTGGTTGCCGTGGACAAGATCCCCAATAAGATGAAACTGCTCAAACAAGCAGCGGACCGCCTGCAGCTTACCAATATCAAACAGATCGTGACGGACGCTTTCCGTTACGGTCCCATGGCCCCTGCTTATGACAGGGTTTTGGTGGACGCGCCCTGTTCCGGCTGGGGTGTTTTCGGCCGTAAAGCTGATCTGCGCTGGCAGGCGCATCAGAACATCGAGGAATTGGTCAAGCTCCAGGAAAAGGCTCTGGATTATGCTGCAGGCTTTGTGCGGCCAGAGGGGATCATGGTCTATTCCACCTGTACGATGAATCCGGCAGAGAATGAAGATCAGATCCAGAAATTTCTTGCCCGGAATCCGCGCTTCAAATTAATTGACGCTTCCCAGATCCTGCCCTCAAGTTACACGGCAGCTGGGATGTACAGGACCCTGCCGTTCATCCATAACATGGATGGGGCCTTTGCGGCCAAGATGATCAAAAGGAAATGAAATGAAGAAAACAAACTGGCAAAAGTTCTGGCTGGCCTTGGGCATCGGCTTCGGGATCATCTTTTTGAGCGCTTTTATTACCAGCCAGGTGATCTTTCCGCTCCTGTTCGGAAAACCCAAGAACGTTGAGGTGCCCAATCTTGTCGGAATGAGTTTTTCCCGCGCGCGCAGAAACCTGACCGAACTGGGACTGCACGCAGTAATAAAGGATTCGATCTGGTCTGAAACAGAAATGATCGAGACCATCTTGGAGCAGGACCCTCAGCCAGGAGAAAGGCTCAAGCCGGAAGGCACTGTCTATCTGAGGGTCAGCAGCGGCTCGAAGCAGGTTGGGGTACCTTCGGTCATTGGCCTCAGCTTCCATGAGGCCTATTACACTTTGCACAATGTCGGGCTCAAGGGCGTTGTGGCCGATTCCTTATATTCAGACGCCTATGCCGTGAACAACGTGATCCGCTGCGTTCCGGAAGTGGGCTCCAAGATCGAAAGAGGCTCCAATGTCCGGCTCTATCTCAGCCGCGGCCCGGAGCCCGTCCCGGAATTGCTGGCCCCTGAATCAGCTCCGGATTACGAAGATCCAGACTATCTGTATTAGCTCGTCCGCCAACGAACAGAATGGTTGAACTGCAGCATGGATGAATCTCTATTTCGGAAAGTGAGGATTCAACTGGAGCCCAAGGACCATGTTCTGTTTGGCTTCTTGCTGGAATCGATCGAAGGCCTGGCCACCCATACCAGAGTGGAAGGCTCAAATGCTCTGGAAATAACGGTTTCCGAGGATCAGAAGGAATGTTTTGATGCTTTCCTCAGGTCTTGGGCAGATTGGGTGTGTTCACGAAACCCAGGCTATGCCTCTTCTTGCTTATCGGGAACATCGGAACGCATAGTCGGAACCTCTGGCAAAATAATTCTTTAGGAGCAGGGTGAATGGATGTTTGAACGCATATTAAAACAAAGCATCATGAACAGGGTCTTGTACGCTCTGCTGCCCGTCATGCTGTTTGGAATCTATCTTTATGGCTGGCGGGTCGCGGTCATGGTGCTGATCTCCAATCTGGCCGCCTTTGCCACCGAATACCTGTTCGTGTACAAAAAGAAAGGCGGCAAGGTCTCGATGGCCGTCTTTGTGACCGGAAGCCTGGTTGCTTTGTCTTTGCCTCCCACCCTGCCTTTCTGGATCGCCGCTTTGGGCAGCGTGGTCGCGATCGCTTTCGGCAAAATGGTCTTTGGCGGATTTGGAACGAATATCTTCAATCCGGCCATACTGGGCAGAACTTTCGTCTACGTTTCCTTTCCCCAGCAGATGACGGTGGAATGGGCCAGACCCTGGCTGCCGGCGGATTTTCCTGGAGGATTCATCCGCTGGGGCGTCGATTCCGCGATGCACACTGGCGCCACCATCCTTGGCCAGTTCAGGCTGGGAAACCAGGTCACCTATTCCCTGAAAGACACCTTCCTGGGTTTCGAGCCCGGCTCGATTGGGGAGACCTCGGCCCTGCTGATCATCCTGGCCGGGATCTATTTGCTGGCCACCAAAACAGCAAAATGGGTTCCGATGCTATCCACCCTGCTGAGCATAACCCTCTTCAGTTTCATCTTCTATCCCAGCCAGAACCCGCTCTTCCTTCTGTTCACGGGCGGCGCCCTCTTTGGCATTGTGTATATGGTCACCGATCCCGTTTCGCAGCCCAAGGGAAATCCCGCGCTCTGGATCTACGGTCTCTTGATCGGGTTCCTGACAGTTTTCATCCGCCGCTATTCTCTCTTTGCCGAGGGCTTCATGTTTGCTCTGTTGCTCACCAACGCTTTCATGCCCATCATCGAACACGGTTTGAAAGTCCTTCAGAAGAAGGAGGTTCCGAAGCATGGCTGAACAAGGATTCATGGAAAGGCCGGTCTATCCGGTGCTGTTCATCATAGCGCTGAGCCTGGTCTTTGTCGGCATTTTGGCAGCCATGTACAGGATGAACGAGCCGGGCATTGAGAAGCAAAAACTTGAAGCTTACGAAAAGTCGATCCTGAGCCTCTGCGCAGACAGCCTGGCCAGTGCCACAGGGATTTCAACGCCAGAGATAATGGCGGCCTATCCTCAGAGTTTCGCGGATTACATCAAGCCCCTTCCTGAAGGGGCTTATCCCCGCCGCGCGTTTGAAGTGAAATTCGGAGACCGCATATTGGCCTATGTTTTTGACATCACTGGCAAGGGTCTGTGGGGTACGATGCGCGCTCTAATTGCCACTACACCTGCAAAAGACACCATCATCGGTATAAATGTCTATGAGCAGCTGGAAACCCCAGGCTTGGGAGCCCGCATCGAAGAGAGCTGGTTCACTGGTCAGTTTGAGCAGAAGACAGTATTGGACAACGGGGTGCCGGTCGATTTTGAGCTGATCCCGGAAGGCC
The DNA here is from genome assembly GCA_019429425.1 of Candidatus Syntrophosphaera sp. NCBI lineage: Bacteria > Pseudomonadati > Candidatus Cloacimonadota > Cloacimonadia (SeqCode) > Cloacimonadales (SeqCode) > Cloacimonadaceae (SeqCode) > Candidatus Syntrophosphaera > Candidatus Syntrophosphaera sp. The sequence continues at coordinate 6,852 of JAHYIU010000051.1, read as the reverse complement.
AGTCTGCCGCGGAGCCCAACCAGATCAGACAGGTGACAGGTGCCACTATAACCAGCAAAGCGGTCCTCACCATGCTGCAGAATGAGCTGCGCTTGATCCTGGATGTGGAGGCGGGAAAATGAATAGGAAAGAGATCTTCCTCGTCAGCGCGTTCCGGGAAAACTCAGTCTGGAAACAGGTTTTGGGCATCTGCTCAGCCCTGGCGGTCACCAATCTGATGCTGAACAGCCTGATCATGGGCTTGGGATTCACTTTCGCTCTGGCCCTGTCCAGTTTGACCACCTCGCTGATCCGGAACTACACTCCCCGCAGCGTGCGCATGATCGCCCAAACCCTCATCATCGCTTCCTACGTGATCATCGTGGATATCCTGCTCAAGGCCTATCTGCCGGAGATCAGCAAACAGCTTGGCCCCTACGTCGGCCTGATCATCACCAATTGCATCCTGATGGGCAGGCTGGAAGCCTTCGCCTCCAAAAATCCGCCGCTGGATTCCTTCATTGACGGGATCGGGGCCGGAGCGGGCTACACGCTGGTATTGCTGGTCATCGCCTTCTTTCGGGAATTGTTTGGTTTTGGCTCGCTGTTCGGGATCCGCATCCTTGGAGTTTGGTGGACGAACTGGAGCATCATGGTGATGGCTCCCAGCGCTTTTTTCTTGCTGGCAATGCTCATCTGGATCATCAACAAGAGATATTACAAACTGGGGTAGAACATGGACATATCCGCTTTTCTGCTTTTCTGGGCCGCGATCTTCACCAGCAATATCCTGCTCACCAATTTCCTGGGCATGTGCTCCTACCTTTCCGTTTCCAAGGAGGTGGAATCCTCCGTTGGATTGGGAATTGCAGTTACTTTTGTGCTGGTTTTCACCACTGCCCTGAACTGGCTGGTTTACCATTACATCCTCCTGCCCTTCAATATCGAATATTTGCAATACATCGTATTCATCATCGTGATCGCCGCTTTCGTGCAACTGCTTGAGCTTTTGATCGAGCGTTATACCCCAGCCCTCTATTACACCCTGGGCATATTTCTGCCGCTGATCACGGTGAATTGCGCCATCTTCGGGGTGAGCCTGTTCATGATCATCCGCAACTACGATTTCCTGCAATCGATCGCTTTTGGCGCTGGAAGTGGCCTCGGCTGGCTGTTGGCGATCCTGATGCTGGCCGGGATCCGGTCCAAGCTGAAGGAAAAGCTCATCCCCATTGGTCTGCAGGGTGCGGGAATTAGCCTGATCATCACAGGGATCATGGCGCTCGCTTTCATCGGTTTTTCCGGTGTGGCGACCATACAATAGAGAGGACGCTGCTTTGTTTGGAACGATAATCAAAGACATCGCGGTGCTCGCAGGGATAAGCGGGATCCTGGCCATTCTGCTGGTGATCGCGGAGCGGTTTTTAAACGACTATGGCGATTGCAGGATCAATATCAACGGCAAACGAGACATCACGATCAAAGGCGGAAACAACCTGCTCGCGTCTCTGGGTGAGAAAGAGATTTTCCTACCCTCGGCCTGTGGCGGCAGGGGAAGCTGCGGCACCTGCAAATGCAAGATCACCGAAGGCGGCGGGCCGCTTTTGCCCACGGAAAAACCTTTCCTGAGCAAAGCGGAGCTGGAAGACAGCATTCGCCTGGCCTGCCAGGTCAAGGTGAAAACGGATGTCTTCATTCAGATCCCGGAAAGCATCTTCAACATCCGCAAGTACACTTCGACAATAACTGAGATAATTGACTACACCTACGATATCAAGGGCATCACCTTCAAGCTTGAAGACGGCGAGGAGATCGATTTCAAGGCCGGCCAATACGTCCAGTTGATCTCGGAACCCTATGCCAAAATGAAACAGCGGGTCAGCCGGGCCTATTCGATCTCCTCCAAACCAGAGGACAGGAACAGCATCCAATTGATCATAAGGCTCGTTCCGGAGGGGATTTGCACCACCTGGGTGCACAATTACCTCAAGGTTGGGGATAGGGTAAATTTCACCGGGCCCTACGGTGATTTCTATCTCAGGGACACCAACGCGGACATCATCTTCGTGGCCGGCGGTTCTGGTAAAGCGCCGATCAAATCCATTCTCGAGCATCTGGCCGTGGTTGGCATCGAGCGCAAAATGACCTACTTTTTCGGGGCCAGGACCCTCAAAGACCTATATCTGACCGACGAAATGAAAGCCTTTGAAAAGATTTTCCCGGATTTTCGCTATGAGCCGGTCCTTTCCCAGCCTGAATCTGGAGACGGCTGGCAGGGTAAAACCGGCTATGTGATGCCCTATTTCAAGGATGCCATCCGCGATCCCAAAAACACCGAGGCCTATCTTTGCGGCAGTCCCGGCATGATCAACGCCGTATGCAATGCCCTCACGGATCTCGGGGTGGCTAAGGAAAAAATCTATTATGATAGTTTTGGATGAGCCATGAAACCCACCAGCAAAGAACTGACCGCAACCCAGCGCATGCAGCCCGGAGTCATCACCCTGAGCGGATTTTTGGGCTCAGACACCCGCGCCCTGAATGAGATAATTGCCGATGACGCCGCCATGCTTGAACGGTTGGGCCATGATCCTGAAGAACTGGCAGACAGGATGGAGTATTTTACCCGGACCAGCTGGAGCAGCTATCTGGATGAAGAATTGATAGAGGGAAAATACAAGGCGCAAACCGATGTGTATAGAGGCAAACTGCCCTGCCCCTATGGCCACGCTGGCCTTTACCGCAAGGCCATCACGCGGCTCACCAACATGCAAAACGGGATCAGCGTGGTCTGGACGTCCCTGAACATCCATCTGATCAAGGCGCACTGTTTTTTTGAAGGGCGGGGAAGCGCTTTCCGGATCGAGCCCGAAACTCTTGTCAAAGCGCTGTTTGAATAACTGTCAGCGGATGAACAGACCCGTCCCGCTGAGGATGGAATTTCCGGCCAGGGCCCAAAAGATCGCCGCGGCGGCAATGAAATTGCCGAAGGCGAAAACCTGGTTTGGCTTGCGGATGAAGATCAAGAAATAGATTATCCCCAAAAGGCAGGACAGGACGATCACCCAGGGTATGTGCACCACTCCGAAGAACGCGGCCACGGCCGGGATCAGGATAACGTCGCCGCCTCCCAAGCCCTCTTTGTGAAACACTTTTTCCCAGCCCAGGGCGAGCAGATAGAGGAAAACGAACAAGCCCAGGGTCGGCAAGAGATAGACAAAGAGGAAATCCCGAAAAGCAAATCCGCTCTGGATGAGGCCAAACAGCAATCCCAGGATCACCATCGGGATCGAAAGCGCCAGCGGGATGATCTTATGAAAGGCGTCGATGAAGAAGATGGGGATCAAAAAGCCGAACATCACCAGGAACTTGAAGAACAGGATGTTTTTCCAGCCATACAGGAAAAACAGCGCCAGGAACAGGACGGGGGTGATTATCTCCACCACCAGGTGGTGCCAGTGGATCTTGGCGCCGCAGAATTTGCATCTTCCCCCCAGCAGAAGATAGCTGAAGATGGGGATGTTTTGCCAGGCGGGAAGGCTTTTGCCGCATTTGGTGCAATGCGATGGCGGGGATACTATCGATTCCTTGCGCGGAACCCGGTCGATCAGGACATTAAAAAAGCTGCCCAGGGTCGCGCCCAGGACAGCCAAGAGCAAAGCTATGAGTATATCCAAAGGTCCTTACCACCTTTCAGGCCAGGGTTTATAATCCTGCATCCAGGGATTTCCCTGGCGAAATTCGATCTGCAGTTGCACACTCTCCGAGGGACGGTAATTGAGCTTGAATTCCGGAATGACCCGGCTCCGGTTATCGGCGTTGAATTCAAATGAGGAATTGGTGGAGCCAAAATTCACGAAGTTCAGGTCCAGTTCCAGGTCCAGCTTGGGATTGAAACTGTATTTGAGGTGGTTGGTATAGCGGGAGAGGTAATATCCGCTTCCCGCGCTGGAAACTCCGGCGGAAAAACCCATCGAATGGTTCATCGATATGCGGTTCAGGTCCAGGAGCGAGCTTCCGCCGCTTTGATAGGGGTTGAAACTCGGCCTGGGCAGATCTATCTGTGCCGCAAGCGGCAGTATCAGCAGCAGGCTCAGCAAGCCCAGCAGAAATACTTTCATCCTTGGTTCTCCTTTGGGAAACAAACACTTCCAAAGACAAGATAACCAACAGACCAAATCTGTCAAGTGCTTATGTTGCAAGCCACTGTTCAGAAGCTGGGGATACGCGGATTTTCCCCATCCTTTTCCGCCCTGATATTCAGCCCGTTCGCCTCTTGCACGCCTCCCGCCGAGTAACCGCCGGTTTGGCGGGTGGTCGGCGGGAGGCATTGGGGAGGCGTCCGAATCAGGAAAAAGGGCGAAAAGACGGGAAGATGCAAATTTTGATTGTTCAATGGCGGAGATGCCCTTATACTGTATATACAATCAAACATACAGGATATTGAGATGATAAAGCAAAGCGACCTGTCTGAAGCTTACGGACTGACCCACTTGCCGGCCAAAGTAGCCCTGGCCGTGATGGAAAAGCCCCAGGGCGGATACAATTTGATCACCCTGGAATGGTTCATGCGCACTTCGATCCAGCCGCCGATGTTTGCCATATCGATCGGCCACACGCGTTATTCGCATGAATGCCTGTTGGAAAGCAGGTTTTTCAATCTGGTATTCCCCTCGGTGGAAATGAAGCCGCTATGCGCGATGGCGGGATCGAGTTCCGGACGCGAGATCGACAAGATGGAGCATGGCAAGGTCAAGTTCGTCTGGGGCAAATTGCGCAAGATTCCGGTTCCCAAAGAGGCCGTGGCGGTGTTTGAATGCGAGATCACGAGCCAGGTCCGCAGCGGCGACCACACGATCTTCGTTGGTGAGGTCCGCCATTGCTGGGCCAATAAGGAAAAGGAGCTCTTGGTTTACAAAAAGTAACCAATTGCAAGCTCAAAAACAATGGATCGTACAAGCCGGATAGGGCCTGTACGATCCAATTTTTATGGGGCAGCTGCTATTTGAGCAGTTCGGCCAATCGCTGGATCCCTGTTTCGATCTGTTCCAGGGTGGAATAGGTGAAGTTGAGCCGCAGGGTGTTGAATTGTTCCTGGCCGCTGGGGTAGAATTTGGAGCCGGGAATGAAGGAAACTTTGTTTTCCCGGGCTTGGACGAAGAGTTCATCCGCGTTGACGGATTCGGGCAGGGTCAGCCAGAGGAAGATTCCGCCTTGGGGCTTGGTCCAGTGCACCGTGTCGGGCATGAATCTGGCCAGGTCGTCGAGCATCTTTTTCAGGTAGGGCCGGTAGAATTCGCAAATGCTGGCGATGTGCGGTTCCAGCATGCCTTTCTCGATGAAGCGGGCGGTAACGCGCTGGGAAACGCAATCTGGGGTGATATTCACTTTCTGCTGCCAGGAAACCATCCTGCTGATGAGGTCTTGATCTCCCTTGGCATAGGCCATGCGCATTCCGGGACCCAGGATCTTGGAGAAGGAATTGAATTCGGTCACGATCATCGAGCCGCCAAACTCCTCGCGCGCGATCTGGAAAAGGGTGGGTACCGCTTCTCCGGAAAAGCGCAGCCTTGAGTAGGGATTGTCCTCGGCGATGGGGATGTCGTTGTCCAGGCAGAATTTGATGAGTTCGCGCCGGCGCTTGAGGCTGTAGCTGATTCCGCCGGGATTTTGGAAATCCGGGATGACATAGACAAACTTGATCTTCTTGCCTTGCGAGCGGAGCTGCCGGACTTTAGTTTCCAGGGCGTCCATCAGGATTCCGTCTGTGTCGATGGGGATGCTGTGGATATCGGCCTGGAGGGCGTCGAAAGTGACCAGCGAACCCAGAAAGCTTGGCGCTTCGCAGAGGATCACGTCGCCGGGGTCGATCATGGCGCGAGTGTAGTAGTAAAGCGAGTTGGTGCTGCCCACGGTGACCACCATTTCGTCGGGGCTGAGAGTGCAGCCTTCCCAGTTTATGAGCTGCTGCTTGAGCTGGCTGTCGCCTTCGCTGGCTCCGTATTGCAAAACGTCAAGGCCGTCCTGCTCCACCACTTCGCGGTAAAGTTCAGCCAGTTGTTTCTGGGGAAAGGTTTTGGGCGAAGGGAAGCCGCCGGCAAATGAGATCAGGCCGGGAACATTTTTGGTCGAGGCCACCAGTTCGCGGATCAGCGAGGATTTCATGCGGCGCGTCACTTGCGAAAATGAATCAGGATAATTCATCTTGATACTCCGTGTTCTATATTTAAAATGGCGGGAAACGCCGCTGCAAAATGATCCAAGCCGGCGGCGCGTCCGGTTCAGGGGTAGATTCGATAGATCATCCTGGGAAAGGGAATTGTTTCGCGGATGTGGTGGATACCGCTCATCCAGGTAACCAGGCGTTCCAGGCCGACCCCAAATCCGCTGTGGGGCACGCTTCCGTATTTACGGAGGTCCAAGAACCACTGATAGTCTTCCAGAGGCATGTTTTCTGCTTTCATCCTGCCCAGCAAGACGTCGTGGTCGTCTTCACGCTGCGATCCTCCAATTATCTCGCCAAAACCTTCCGGGGCCATCAGATCGCTGCCCAGAACGAGGTTGGGGTTCTCCGGATCGCGCTTCATGTAGAAAGCTTTGATCTCTTTGGGCCATTTCTCGATGAAGATGGGGACGGGGGAATCCTGGGTGAGCAAAACTTCGTCGGAGGCGCCCAGGTCGCTGCCGTGGGTGATCTGGCTGCCTTTGGAGCGCAATATCTCGATCGCGTCATGGTGGGTCATGATGGTAAAGGGCGCGTCGGCTGCTTTCAAGGCATCTTTATCCCGTTCCAGGATGGTGAGTTCGGCATCGCATTTATCCAGCACGGTTCTGATCACGAAGCGGATCAGATCTTCCTGGAGATCGGAAGAG
>JAHYIU010000050.1 GCA_019429425.1 Candidatus Syntrophosphaera sp. | reverse complement strand
TGGTAATCCCGTCCGGATCGTCGTGGCCAAAGATCACCAGGGGCTCGTTCCTGAACATTGCCTTGCTGACGCGGTCGGCGGCCTTTTCGATGTTGGCCAGCAACCCCTCCTCCGGTAGGGAACTGATATCGGCCATCAGGTCAGCCTCAGAAACCCCCCTTTTTTGGGATATCTGCTGGAGCAGACTGTTGGGATCCGAATCCGAATATGGTCCTACCATGCCCTGATATCCTCCTTTTGGGGAATATCCCGCGGCGCGGTGCGGTTCGGGGCTTTGCTGAGAATGTCGAAACCCGTGAAACCGAACATCAGCAGGAAGGAGCTATCGGCCAGATGGTTCTGCTCCAGGTCACCCCGCTTTATGTATTGGAAGCCCGTATCAATGCGGTTCACGTCGCCTTTGAGGGGAATGGTGATTCCCAGGCTGAGGGCCAGCTCGTCAACTTCGTTGGCGTTGACCCTGAAAGGCAGCCGACGATAGGATATTCCAGCGCGCAGCGGGATCTGCAGGAAGAAGTTGCCATCGTAATCCGCCTTGGGCTCCCAGGCTGCGCCCAGCCCCACTTTCCAGCCATCCTCATATTCCTGGCCCACATCCTCTTTCCAGGTTTCGTAGTGGATGTCGCTGGCTATTTTGACGTACCGGAAGGGCAGGGTCGTGACGCTGAACGCATAGTGCGAGGGCAATTTATAATCATAATCGATTTGGTTGGTCCCGTGGATGGTAGTATGGACCGTTTCGCCGCTAAGCTTGGCAGCCGGGCTGTAGCTTGCCCCGAAGGCGAGCTTGTCGTAATGCCTCAAATATCCCAGCGTCAAGCCCGGATTCTTATAGCTTCGGGCCAGCTCCTCCCGGGCATTGAAACTTCCGAATCCCGCGTCCTGGCTGAAGCTGCGCACATCGTGGCCGAAATAGTAGTTTCCGCTGATGCCGAAGTTGTTCCTACCCAGGCTCACGCTGTAGATCAGGTCTATTTTATACAGATAGCGGTCCATCTCTTGTTTTTCCAGGATCACCGTGCTGTCCGGCAAAATCGTTTCCCGCTGGTTGGCAACCACCCCGGAGGCGAAGGAATTGAACTGGAATCCCAAGCGATGTTTCTTCAGCGGGATGCTCAGGCTGAAATGCGGCAAATCCAGGGAATTGTCGACATAGCTGCTTTGAGAGTCTTCATCGTCCCTGGATTCATAGGCGTTGTAACCCATCAGGATCCCCGTGGAGAAGAGGCTGCGGTTGGAAAGATTGTGCAGAGCGGGGTTGCCGTAGCCGGTGTTGTTGCGGAAAATGTCGCTGGCTCCGGTATCGCCCATGCCCAGGCTGTAAATGTCTTTTCCGTAATATCGGAAGGGATATCCGTCGTAGGAAAAGATCGAATTTCCCGCAGACAGGGCCATGGCCATGACTGCAAGGGTGAGTAAGATCAGGTTTTTTTTCATTCAATCAGCTCTTTATCTTTTTGTCCTTGGTGGCAGTGCCTTTTCCAGCCTTGCCTGGTTTTCCCGGCTTCCCGGATTTGTGGCTTGCCTTGTGGTGTTGGGGTTTCACCGGATCGGGCGGCACGCGGAAAAACCGGAAGGCGTTCTCGAATGAGCGCTCCGCCACTTCGAGAGGCGTGATCCCGCGGATCTCGGCTATCTTTTCCGCCACGAGGTGCAGATACAATGGGCTGTTGCGCTTGCCGCGATGCGGATGGGGCGGCAGGTACGGGCAATCGGTCTCGATCATGAACTGTTCCAGCGGCATCATCCGGATCACGTCCTCCAGATTGGAATTGGCGTAGGTCACCGTGCCGGTGAAAGAGATCAGCCAGCCTTCGTCAAGGACCTGCTGGGCAAAGATGATGTCCCCGGAAAAACAATGGAAGACCACGGCTTTTGCGTTGGCTTGCTTCAGGGTCTTGTAGCATTCCTGATGCGCGTCGCGGTTGTGGACCACGATCGGAAGGTCATAATCCACCGCCAGGAGGACCTGGTTTCTGAACACCTCGCGCTGCACGGGGAAGGGGGAGAGGTTGCGGAAAAAATCCAGCCCGATCTCGCCGATGGCCAGAACGTTTTTTTCCCGGGCCAGGCGTTTGACCAGTTCCGCGTCAAAATCTGTGGCGTCATGGGGATGGAAGCCCACGGTGGAAAAGATGTGCAGGTGCTTCTTGGCCAGTTCCAGGGAATTCAGCGAAGTTTCCTTGTTGAATCCGATGTTAATGATATACTCGACGCCGTGGTTGAAACAATCCTGGATCAGGGTTTCACGGTCTGGGTCAAAATCCGGCAGATCGAGATGGGCATGCGTTTCAAAGAGTCTCATTTATGGCACTTTATCCCTAATTTAGATTTAAAACAAGAAAAACGCAGGTGGAGTTTCTTGTCAATTGAAAAGAATCCATTCCGAACCTCACCGCAGGAATATCCATCTGATCCTGGCGCATGCCTGGTAGCGGTGCAGAACTTGCAGGCAGGATGCTCGACCCAGGCCCTTCGCCATATTCATTGCCCCAATTGCGCGGATCCGCGAGATCCTGATAAATTCATCTCCACATCCCCCCAATCGGGGTCTTCCATCTTCAACCCACATCCAGCCTGCGTTCGCCGTACACACTCCGAACAATGTTGGGGATGTGTAGGGCGAATGTTAAACTGGCGCAGGGTCTGGACCTGAGGCCGGTTGTGGGCATGGCCGTAGCGCGCATTGGTTGGGGCAGGTGCTGGCCGGGGCAAGATATGGCTTGCCAAAAATATCAAAATGCAATATCTTGTTTAAATGATGATTCGTCAAGATAGGAGGAATGATGATCAAGAAGGGAATTCTGCTGGTGGCACTGCTGTTGATGGGAGCTCTGCTTCTTGCCCAGGAGGAGTTTGCTGCTGAAGGTCAGTTTTCCAAGCCACGCTTTGAGAAGCGGGAGGCTTTTTTGGTGATGGGGTTGGAGACCAAAGAGGTCCAGGAAGAGGAAGCCTACATGAAACACTGGATGAGCTTCTTCGAGATCCAGGAAAAGATCCCGGAGCCTGTGGGGAATTGCATCTATGGGATCACCTATCACGGCGGGGGCTTTGATCCCCAGACCGGGAAAGGCAATGTCTACTTTGTGGGGATGGAGGTCAGAGAGGCCGTCGAGCTTCCTGAAGTCCTGCACCTGCACAAGGTACCCCCAGGATATTACGCCGTTTTTGAGCACCGCGGCGACATCCAAAACGTCAGCAAGGCCTATGAATACATATTTGGCCAATGGGTCTTTGAGAGCGGCAATAAACCCGCGCCGCAAGACATGTTCGAGCGCTACGACGAACGTTTTGATCCCGGCTCCAAAGATTCCGTGGTCGAGATCTGGATCCCGATAGTTCCCCGGCCGGAATACCAACCGGAAATCGAGCAGGAGCTGAACCTGGACCCGACACCCAAAAGCACGCCCGAGCCTTGGACGGAGAACATGCCCAAGGAGCAGTGAAGAGAAGAAGCTGATCTTGAAGACCCGATTCAACTAAAACTCCCGGCCGCGGGTGAGAGTCCTGTGGTCTTTTGTGTCTTATGCTTTCCGGCATATTTCTTGCACTGGGGGCTTTTTGTTTGCGATGCTCTGGTTTTTGGAGGCTGGGGCCTGGATACATAAGCCTGATAATCAAACCTGCGGGGGCCAGGCCGCCTTTGGGAGTGGGTTTGAATCTAAAGCCATTGACAAAATCCGGGCTTTGAAAAGACTTGCGCAAAAAACAGCCGGGATGATAAGAACTTCATGAGGAAATACATAGTCTCGATCGTGGGACGTCCGAACGTGGGCAAGTCCACTCTGTTCAACCGATTGTGCCGCAAGCGGATGGCCATCGTGGACGCGGAATCCGGGATCACCCGCGACCGTAAGTACGAGGACGTGGATTGGAACGGCAAGGTGTTCAAGCTTGTCGACACCGGCGGGATCATCTTTGACAGCGCCGAGACGATGGACAAGATGATCCGCCACCAGGCCCTGCTGGCGATCGACGAATCCGACCTCATCATCTTCATGGTGGACGCTCAAACAGGCACCACGGACATTGACCTGGCCATTGCCAAGATCCTCTATCCGCACAGGGACAAGGTGATGCTGGCTGCCAACAAGGCGGACAACGACAAATTTGAATGGGAACTCTATGATTTCCTCCAGCTTGGCTTTGGCGATCCCTTTCCGATCTCCGCCCTGCAGGGAAGAAACACAGCGAATTTCCTGGATGAAGTGCTCTCCCTGATCCCGGAAACCCAGGACGCCGAGTATGACACCAAGCCGCCCCAGACCAGGATAGCCGTGGTTGGCAAGCCCAACGTGGGCAAATCCTCGATCGTCAACCTGCTTTTGGGAGAAGAGAAACAGATCGTAACCCCCACCCCTGGAACGACCCGCGACGCCGTGGACAGCGTTTTCCGCTACTATGGCAAGGACTACATCCTGGTCGACACGGCCGGATTGCGGCGCAAGACCAAGGTCAAATACGGCGTTGAATACTACAGCGTGATGCGCACCATCGACGCGGTGGACAGAAGCGACGTGGTGATCCTGGTCTTGACCTCGGATGAGGACATCTCCGAGCAGGACGTCAAGATCGCTTCCTACGCCAAGCGCCGGATGAAAGAGATCCTCGTGGTCTTCAATAAATGGGACCTGGTGGAAAAGGAAACCGGAACGACCGGGAAATTCATCGCCGAATTGCTCCGCCAGATGCCTTTCCTGCAATTCGCGCCGATCCAGTTCATCTCGGCCAAGACCGGCCAGCGCATCAACCGGTTGATGGAAACGGTGGTCAAGATCGAGGAGGAGAGCGAAAGGCGGATCTCCACCAGCGAACTCAACCGCTTCATGGAAAAGGTGGTTGAGCACCGTCCCCCCACCAGCCACAGCGGAAAACACGTTAAGATCTTCTATATCACCCAGGCCGCGGTCAAGCCTCCCACCTTTGTCTTTTTCTGCAACCAGCCCGCCCTGGTGAGTGAAAACTACCGGCGCTTCCTGCACAATCAGATCCGGGAAATGTTTGGCTTCGAAGGGGTTGGCATCAAACTCATCTTCAAGGGAAGAAAGGAAGGCGAGGTCGAATTATGAGCTTTGGCATGCTTTGGGCAATCCTGTGCGTTGCCGCCTATTTGATCGGCAGCATCCCCTTTGGCTATCTGGCGGGGAAACTCCTGCACAGCAAAGACATACGTGAGGGAGGAAGCGGCAACATCGGCGCGACCAACGCCCTGCGGCTGTATGGCCTGAAAACCGCGCTCCCTGTGCTCATTCTGGATATTCTCAAAGGTTTTGCCGTGGCCTGGCTGCTGTATAAGGTTGTGGGGGTTCAGCCCCTGTCTCCCTTCGTTCATTCCTTGCCTCTGCTGATGGTGATCCTGGGCCATATGTTCCCTGTTTTTCTGGGATTCAAGGGGGGTAAAGGGGTCGCCACCGCCGCGGGGGTCTATCTCTATCTCATACCGCTCCCCTTGCTGCTGGTTCTGCTGGTGTTCATCGTTCTGACTGCCCTGACCCGCTATGTGTCCGTGGGTTCGATCGGGGCGGCATTATCGCTGTTATTGGTCCACAGCATCCACAATCTGCGGACCGGAGATCCCATGGGATTTCCCTGGCTCACCTTGGTGGTGGTGGCCTTGATCATCTTCAAGCATCAGCAAAACATCAAACGTTTGCTGGAAAAAAGGGAAAACAAACTCAGCTTCAAAAGCAAGGTGCAAGCCTGATGTGCGGCATCATTGGCGTTTTCGGCAGTCCTGATTCAGCCCGGATAGCGGCCCTGGGGATGTTCGCGGAGCAGCATCGTGGCCAGGAAAGCTGTGGCATGGCCGTTAGCGACGGCAGGGTGATCCATCTGCACAAAAGCATGGGCCTGGTGAAGGAAGTTTTCACCGACGAAGTGCTCAATACGCTGCCTGGAAAGATCGCGATCGGGCACGTCCGCTATCCCACCAAGGGGACCGCAACCCGCTTCAACACCCAGCCGCACATGGTGGAAACCCTGTTTGGGCCTTCCCATGCCCTGGCCAGCAACGGGGATCTGGTCAATTACGCGCAAATGCGCGAACTTCTGGAGCAGAAGAACGTCTATTTCAACAGCGACAACGACGGCGAACTGCTGGTCAAATACCTGGCCTGGCAAATATCCCAGGGGCACGCGATCCTGGACGCCATCCGGATGCTGATGGGCGAGATCAAAGGCGCCTATTCCTGCGTGTTCTGCACCCGGGACGAGCTGTACATGTTCCGCGATCCGCTGAGCATCCGACCCATGGTTTGGGGAAAAACGGCGGACGGGACAGTGGTTGTGGCCTCGGAAAGCTGCGCCCTGGACACCCTGGACGTCTCGGAACGCAGCGAAGTTCCCCCGGCGGGGATAATCCGGGTCAACGCGGAGGGCATCACGGTCCTGGAGAACGATCCCAACCTCTATCGCCAGCAATCCCACAATAGTTATTGCGTTTTTGAGCACATCTATTTCTCGCGGCCGGACAGCTTTCATTTCGGCGAAAACGTCTTCGCGGTGCGGGAAAAGATCGGAGCTCTCCTGGCCCGCGAGGATGCCGGCCTGGAAGCCGATTGCGTGGTCCCGGTGCCCGATTCTTCCAATTTCATGGCTGTCGGCTATGCCGCAGCCAAAGGGCTGCCCCTTTCTTTGGGATTGATCCGCAACCACTACATCGGCAGAACCTTCATCAAACCCGAGCAGACCATCCGCGACGAGAGCGTGCGCCAGAAATTCAACGCCCTGCCCAATTTCTTTGAGGGCAAAAGTGTGGTGTTGGTGGATGATTCCATCGTGCGCGGAACCACGATCCGCAAGATCGTCAAGATGATCAAGGCCGCCGGGGCGGAGCAGATCCATCTGCGCATCGGCTCTCCGCAGGTACGCTTTTCCTGCTATTACGGGATCGACACCCCCCATCGCGAGGAGCTGGTCGCCAATCGTTTTTCCCTTGATGAGATCCGCGAGCGGACGGGCGTGGACAGCCTCAAGCATCTGAAGATCGCCAGCCTGCGCGAGTGCCTGCAAAAACCCGGGGAATATTGCTATGCCTGCTTTGACGGGAATTACCCGCTGGAGAAAACATGATCAGAGAACTGCTGGATAAATTCAGGGACAAGAAAGTGCTGGTGCTGGGCGACGTGATGCTGGACCAGTATCTGTGGGGCCGCGTGGAGCGCATTTCGCCGGAAGCGCCGGTGCCCATTTTGGAAGTTTGCAACGAGGAATTCCGGCTGGGCGGGGCCGCCAATGCCGCCCTGAACGTCCGTTCCCTGGGCGCGGAGGCCATTTTGGTGGGGATAACCGGCGAGGACCAGGCAGCTTCCAATCTGCGCAAGCTTATGGCAGAGAGCCAGATCAGCAGCGATGGCCTGATCGCTGGCCCCTCACGCAAAACCACTCTCAAGACCAGGATCGGCGCCGTGAATCAACAGATAGTCCGCATCGACCACGAATCGCAGGAAGAGATCGGCGCTAAGGCCGTCAGTGATCTCAAAGCCAGGCTGGAGATTCTGCTGCCCGGCTGCCAGGCCCTGATCATCGAGGACTATAACAAAGGCCTGATGACCAGCGAAGTGATCGGCTTTGTCCTGAAACTCGCCGCCAGGCAGGGCATTCCTGTGGCCGTGGATCCCAAATACCGGAATTTCCTCGCCTACCAAGGCGTGGACATCTTCAAGCCCAATTTCAGGGAATTGCAGACCGTGAAAGGGGAGGCGTTTGAGGGCGACGAAGCTTTTTTTACTGCTGCCAGGGAGTTGAGAACTCAACTGGAGGTGAAAAACCTGATCGTCACCAAAGGCAGCCTGGGCATGTACATTTTTGACGGGGACGGGCAGCCCCTGCATCTGCCCACCGCGGCCAGAGAGGTTTATGACGTTTCCGGCGCGGGGGACACCGTGATCAGCGCTTTGACCCTGGCCTACATCTCTGGTGCGGACATCCGCCTGGCCGCTCAGGTGGCCAATCACGCTGCCGGAGTCGCCTGCGGGATCATGGGCACGGCCTGTGTCAGCCCGGAACAGCTATTGGCGAGCTATAATGAGCAAAGATAAGATCAGGACCCGGGAACAGATCGCCAGCCTGAGCGAATGCTTGCGCGAGCAAGGCAATAAGCTCGTTTTCACCAACGGCTGCTTCGATATCCTGCACGCGGGCCACACCCAGTATCTGGAGGACGCCAAAGCCCTCGGCGATATCCTGATCGTTGGCCTGAACAGCGACGCCAGCGTCCGCAGGCTCAAGGGAGCAAATCGCCCCATCGTTCCAGAAACGGAGCGCGCATTGGTCCTGGCAGCCCTGGAAAGCGTGGACTATGTGGTGTTGTTCGAGGATGACACTCCCTGGGAGTTGATTAACTTGGTCCGCCCTCATGTTTTGGTGAAAGGCGGTGACTGGACAGCTTCTGATATCGTCGGCTCGGACATCGTGCTTGCCTCAGGGGGCGAAGTGCTCAGCCTGCCTTTCAGGGCGGGGCTTTCCACCACAAACATCATCGCCCGGATCGCAGATCTGGCATTTCCCAAAACCCGCTGAGGTTCATATGGAAGAACAGCAACAGACAGATATTGGCACTGTGGTGGAAGTGAAGGGAAACCGCGTCAGGGTGGAACTGGTGCGCGGCGCGGGCTGCAAATCCTGCTCGCTGCGGGGCATGTGCTTTGGCCGGAACACTCCCGCCGTTTTTGACATGGAGACCGAGCTGGACCTCTCCATCGGAGACAAGGTGCAGTTGGAGATAGCCCCGGGAACCCGGGTGCTGTCGGCTGTTTTGGTTTTTGGGCTGCCCTTGGCCTTCCTGTTCGCGGCCTTCATGCTTGCGAGGGCCTGGCTGTCTGAGTTGGCCTCGATCGGGATTGCTTTCGCCGCCACGGCGATTAGTTTTTTTATTATCAGATACATCGACCGCCAGATCGGCGGCAAATTGCAGGTGCGGATTGGAGGTAAATTATGATCATCCGTCTCAACGATATGGTTTTCTACGGTTTTCACGGCGTGCACGACGAGGAACGCAAGCTCGGCCAGCGTTTCATCGTTACGGTGCATATGCACACGGACCCCAGCATCGATCCCCAGATCAAACATCTCGAGGATACGGTGGATTACACCAAGGTCTACGCGGAGATCAAGCACATTCTGGAGACCCGCCAGTTTTACATTCTGGAAGACTGCGCCAATCTGATCGCTGACAAGCTGCTGGCGGATTTCCCCCTGATCCAGCAACTGACCGTCTGCATCCAGAAACCCTCAGTGGCCATCCAGGGCATCCTCAGATCGGTGGAAGTGGAATTGACGAGGAGTCGCGGATGATTGCCTATCTCAGCCTGGGTGCCAATATGTACAAGCCTCGCCATCAGGTGCAGAAAGCCGTCCAGCTGCTTTCTGCCGATCCCAAGATCCGCGTCCTGCGCAAATCCTCCCTGGTCCGCACCGAAGCCTACGGAAATGAGGACCAGCCTGATTTTCGCAACCAGGTCGTGGAGATCGAAACCAGATACAACCCGCAGGACCTGCTGCAGAAGCTGCAGAGCCTGGAAAATGAGATGGGGCGCATCCGCAAGGAGAAATGGGGCCCCCGGGTGATCGACCTGGACATACTTTTTTACGAGGACCTGGTGCTGGATTCCAAAGCGCTGACCCTGCCGCATAAGGACCTCCACAACCGCCGCTTCATCCTGGAACTGCTGGAAGAGCTTGTTCCGGACATGGTCCATCCCAATCTGCATAAAAGCATATCCCAGCTCAAACAGGAGCTCGAGGAACGGGAGGGATCGCAATGACGCGCCTGTCAGCCATCGTGCTCGCCGCGGGCAAGGGAACGAGGATGAGATCATCCCGGGCCAAGGTGACTTTTCCCATTGCCGGCAAATCCATGGTCCAGCGGGTCGTGGACAGCGCCATAAAGATGGATTGTTCCAGGATCTACGTGGTCGTGGGCTATCAGAAGGAGAGCGTGGCCGGCTGCCTGGGCGAGGACAAGCGCCTCGAGTTTGTGGAACAAGCCGAACAATTGGGCACAGGACATGCCGTGATGATGGCCGAGCCTGTGTTTGAGGACCTGGATCAGGACGTTTTGATCCTCTGCGGGGATGTCCCCTTGCTGAGCCATACCACCCTGCAGAAGATGTATCAGGAGCACAAAGCCAGCGGGGCTGTCTGTACCGTGCTCACCGCCTGGCTGGATGACGCGGGCAAATATGGCAGGATATTGCGGGATTCCGCCAATCAGCTTACCGGCATCGTCGAATTCAAGGACGCGACCGAAACCCAGCTCGCGATCCAGGAATGGAACACCGGAATCTACTGCTTTTCCGCGCGGGAGCTCTTTGCCTCGCTGCGCCAGATCTCCAACGCCAATCAGCAGCAGGAGTACTATCTCACTGATGTGATCTCGATTTTACACCAACAGGGTAAAAAGATCTCAACCGTGGTGCTGGAGAACCTGATCGAGGTGGCGGGCGTGAATTCCCAGGAACAATTGGCCGAGCTCGAGGACCTTTTCCTGTCCAGCATCCGCAAACACTGGCTCAACAACGGCGTGGTGATCCACAATCCCGCCACGGTCCATATCGGCGACGAGGTTGTCCTGGAACCGGATGTGGAGATCGGGCAAAACTGCATCCTGCGGGGCAAGAGCACGGTCCAGGAAGGCGCGTTCCTTGGCCCCAACTGCCTGGTTGAGGAAAGCTTCATCAGCGACAACGGCATCCTGGAGGGCTACAACGTCCTGGTGAATGCCCACATCCCCGAGGCCCACATCGTGGAATATGGCGAAATGGTGATCGAAGAAAGCAGCTATGACTGACCAATATCTTTATTCACCCTGGCGCCTGGATTACATTCAGGGCGAAAAACCGGCTGACTGCATCCTCTGCCGCGTTCGCGATCCCGGGGACGATGAGGCGAACCTGATCCTCTGCCGCACCCGGCACTGCTACGCGATGCTGAACCGCTTTCCCTACAACAACGGCCACATCATGCTGGTCCCCAATGAACACCTGAAAAACCTGGGCGATCTTCCCGCCGCGGTTTTGGACGATCTGGCCCGCTTGGTCCAGCTCAGCGAAACGGTGCTGCAAAGGGCCTACAACTGCGAGGGGATCAATGTCGGCCTCAATCTGGGCAAAGCCGCCGGAGCGGGGATAGACGAGCATCTCCATGTGCACATGGTGCCCCGCTGGACGGGGGATTGCAACTTCATGAGCGTGGTCGGGGGCAAGAGGGTGATCCCCGAAGCATTTGAGCTGAGCTTCAAGCGTCTGCGGCAGGAATATGACAAGCTGCTGCGAGGCAAGGAGTAACGCATTAAGTTTGACAGCAAAGCACGCTGCAAATAATTGGTCTCCAAACCGCGGATGGCCGCTGCTGATCATCCTGGTCCTGGCGCTGGCCTTGCTTGTATTCGTCTATCTGCGTTTTCTGGCCCCGCACCTGGGCTCGCAGGAGTATGACGAGAAAAACCTGCCGGCGATCAAGGTGATGGTCAAGAATGGCTGCGGTTATGAGAAACTGGCCTCAGATTACGCCAACCATATCAGGTACAAGAACATCGATGTGGTGGGCTTGGGGGATATGCCCCATCCCATCTACAACAAGTCCCTGATCGAGGTGAAACAGGATGACCGCCAGGACCTGCAGCGTTTACAGAAGATGACCGGGATCCAGCGCTTTGTTTTGGCGGAGGATCCGGGAAGTGAAGCTCCGTTCGTGATCATTGTCGGAGCTGATTATGAAGATTTCATGAAGAAATGACAGGGAGGATATTTGGCCGACAAAGTCAAGCTTGAAGCCATTTTGAACTGGCTCGCCGACAAGAAGGCGGAAAACATCAGCGTCTACGACGTGGGAAAGAGCAGCGCCTACACGGATTACATCGTGGTCTGCGAAGGCTCAGCCAACCTGCATAACATCGCCATTGCCAACCACTTGCTGGACATGGCCAAGGAGCATAAGGTCCATGTCATCGGCAAGGCCGGTATGGAATACGGGCAGTGGATCCTGGTGGATATCGGCGATGTGATCGTGCATGTCTTTCTGCCGGAAAAACGGGAGTATTACAAGATCGATCAGTTTTTTGCCGATCTGGCAGCCCGCCAGCCGGAAGAGAAAAGCCAATGATCAAGCACATTCTGAACGATAATCTGATCATGGCCCTGGACCAATTGGGCTTCACCCACAAACGCGACTTCACCGTGGAGGTCCCCAACAACCCGGACTTCGGGGATTACTCCACCAACGCCGCCATGGTGCTCGCCAAGGAGAACAAGCTGGCGCCCAAGAGCCTGGCGGAAAAGCTGATCAAGGCGCTCAGGAAGAACAAATTCTACAAGAGCGTGGAGTTCGCCAATCCGGGCTTCATCAATTTCCGCCTCTCGGTCTCGCTTTTCCAGAAGATGCTGTGGGACGTCCACAAGCTGGGTTCCGACTTTGGCAATTCGGAGTTTGGCCAGGCCGAGAAAGTGCTGCTGGAATTCGTGAGCGCCAATCCCACCGGGCCTCTGAACATCGTCAGCGCCAGGGCCGCGGCCTTTGGCGACACCCTCTACCGGGTGATGAAAAAGGTCGGCTTCGAACCGGCGCGGGAATTTTATATCAATGACGCCGGCAACCAGGTGGATATCCTGGCCGAGAGCCTGGAATTGCGGCTGCGCGAGATCCACGGCGAAAACATCGGGGAATTTCCCTATGAGGCCTACCACGGCGAGTATGTGACCCATCTGGCCCATAAGCTCAACGCGGCCGAGGGCGTCCGGGTCTTCATGATGCCGGAAAAGGAGCGCAACGAGCGCCTGAAAGATTTTGCCCTGAATGAGCTGCTGGAAATGCAGCGCCTGAGTCTGGAGCGCTTTGACGTCACCTTTGAAGGCTGGGTCTCGGAAAAGACCCTGCGCGGCGAAGGGGTGGTCGAGGAAGTGCTCAGTTACCTCACCGAGGCTGACTGCACCTACGAAAAAGAGGATGCCGTCTGGTTCGCTTCCACCAAATACGGCGACGACAAAGACCGCGTCCTGATGAAGAGCGACGGCTCCATCACCTATTTCGTGCCGGACCTCGCCTATCACCTCACCAAGATCCAGCGCGGCTACACCAAGCTGATCGACGTCTTTGGCCCCGACCATCATGGCTACGTGCCCCGCCTCAAGGCCGCTTTCCGCGCCCTGAACTATGATGAGGGCATGCTGGAGATCATTTTCCTGCAACAGGTGAACCTGTTTGAGAGTGGCGAGAGGGTCAAGATGAGCAAGCGCGCGGGCAAGATCGTGACCATGGACGACCTGATCAGCCTCGTGGGCAAGGACGCCGCCCGCTATTTCTTCATTGCCCGGAAGGCCAACGCCCATCTCAATTTCGACCTGGAGCTCGCCCTCCAGCAGAACAATGAGAACCCAGTCTACTACTGCCAATACGCCCATGCCCGCATCTGCAGCATCCTGAAGAAGGCCAAGAAGGACAAGCTCTATCCCCGCCTATTCAAAAAGGAGCTCTGCCATAAACTGAACAAACCCGATGAACTGGCTTTGATCCAGAAGATGACCGACCTCCCGGAGCTTCTGGAGCTGATCGCCCAGCATCGCGAACCGCACCGCCTTGCCACCTACACCGAGGAACTCTGCGGCCTGTTCCACCGCTTCTACAACAAGTATCAGGTGGTCAGCCCCAAAAACAAGGACCTTTCCCAGGCCCGCCTGCTGCTGATCGAAACCGTGAAAAACACCCTTGCCATCTGCCTGGACCTGATGGGGATCAGCGCTCCGGAAAAGATGTGAGGCCCCGCCCGTCAAGATGAGCGATATCCGCAAGATGACGAACGCAGACCTGCCCGACGTGCTCAGGATCGAAAACCTCTGTTTCAGCACGCCCTGGCCAGAAGAGGCCTTTGAGCTCACTCCCTTCACGGATGCCTGGGTGACCTGCATCGAAAGCCTTTTGCGGGGCTACATCATGTATCATACCGTGCTGGACGAGAGCGTTATCATCAATTTTGCCATCGACCCAGCCTGCCAGCGCCAGGGCCTGGGCACCCAGTTGCTCGGCCACACTCTGGAAGAGATGGCCGGACGCAGCGTGCGCAACTTCTATCTGGACGTCCGCGTATCCAATATCGCGGCGCAGAACCTCTATCACAAATTCGGCTTCCTGCCCCTGGGATTTCGCAAGAACTACTATTCCGCTCCGGAGGAGGATTCCGTGGTCATGGTCAAACACGCATAAATGGACGGTGAATTGAAAGACTACGATTTTCTCGTCATTGGCAGCGGCATTGCCGGCCTGATCTACGCCCTGCAGGTTTCGCGCCTGGGCAGGGTGGCGATCGTCACCAAGAGCGGCCTTCACGACTGCAGCACGGATTACGCCCAGGGCGGGATCGCGGCCGTGCTCGACGCCCAGGATTCCTTTGAGAAGCACTGCGAGGACACCTTCGCCGCCGGAGCTGATCTGGGCAAGAAAGAGGTCATCAAACACATCATTGCCGAAGGGCCCCGGCTGATCCAATACCTGATCGACCTCGGCACCGATTTCACCCTCCAGGATGAGAGCTACGACAACCGCCTGGAAAATCTTTCCCTGACCCTGGAAGGCGGCCACACCCACCGCCGCGTGGCCTATGCCGCCGATTCCACGGGCCATCAGATCATGGTTTCCTTGATCGAAAGCTGCCGCGCGAATCCCAACATCGAGATCTTTGAAAACATGATCGCCATCGACCTGATCACCCAGCACCACATCATGCAGGACACGGGTTTCAGACCCGGGATCTCCTGCTGGGGCGCCTACGTGATGGACGAATCCACCCATGAGGTGCACATTTTCCGCGCCAGAAAGACCATGATGGGCACCGGCGGTGCAGCCCGGATCTATGCCCACAACACCAATCCCGCGGTTTCGACTGGTGACGGGATGGCCATGGCCAGGCTGGCCGGGGCCCGGTTGGCGAACATGGAGTTTGTCCAGTTCCATCCCACCGCTTTCTGGAGCCCGGGCGGGGAGACCTTCCTGATCAGCGAGGCCGTGCGCGGCGAGGGAGCGGTATTGCGCCTCACCGATGGCACCGCCTTCATGGAAAACTACCATCCGAAGGGAAATCTGGCTCCCAGGGACATCGTTTCCCGGGCTATCGACGCCGAGCTCAAAAAGCGGGGCGAAAAATTCTGCTACCTCGATGCCACGGCGATCCCTTCCGACAAGCTGCGCAAGCATTTTCCCTTCATCGACGCCAAGCTGCGCGAGCAGGGGATAGATTTCACCAAAGATCCGATCCCCGTTGCCCCGGCAGCCCATTATTTCTGCGGCGGGGTGCTTTCCACCATCGACGGGATAACGGACATCCACAACCTCTTTGCCGCCGGGGAAGTGGCCTGCAGCGGTCTGCACGGGGCGAACCGCCTGGCCTCGAACTCGCTTTTGGAGGCCCTGGTTATAGCCTGGAACGCTGGCAACCACCCCTCCAACCGCGATGAGGTGGCCTTCCCCGAAATTCCGCCCTGGAAGCAGAGGGAGGAATTCAATGAGAACGAATGGGTGGTGATCTCCCACAACCGCGAGATCATCGGCATGATCATGGATGGCTATGTCGGCATCCGCCGCTCCCGCCGCCTGCTCAAATACGCCCTCTCCCGGATCGAGAACATCTACAACGAAGTAAACAATTTTTATCAGCACAACGCCGTCCGCCGCGAAGTGGTCGAAACCCGCAACCTGGCGATCATTGCCATAGCCGTGATCCGCAGCGCCCTGATGCGCAGGGAAAGCCGCGGCGCCCACTATCTGATCGACGCTCCCGAGCGCAACGACGAACTCTTTCTGATCGACACGATCCTCTAAAGGCGCATATGAAAGGACTTTTCATCACATTCGAAGGCATCGAGGGCAGCGGCAAGAGCACCCAGATGCGCCTGTTGGCGGATCTACTGGCCGGCCGGGATCTGCCTGTATTGCTCACCCGCGAGCCGGGTGGCCCGCCCATCGCGGAAAAGATCCGGGCTATCCTTCTGGATACGGAGCACGGCGCCATGCTGCCTGAAACCGAGCTGCTGCTCTATTCCGCCAGCCGGGTCCAGCACACCGGGGAATGGATCCTGCCCGCCATGAAGGAAGGAAAGATCGTCCTTTGCGACCGCTATTACGATTCCACCTTCGCCTATCAGGGCGCCGCCCGTTTCCAGGACCTGGAATTCATCCGCCTGCTCACCGAATTTGCCACTTTCCGCACCGTCCCGGACCTCACTTTTCTTCTCGACCTGCCCGTTGAACAAGGCTTGGCGCGCATAACCGGGCGCCAACTCGACCGCCTCGAGCAGGAAAACGTGTCCTTTCACGAGCGGGTGCGCCAGCAATATCTGGAGCTGGCCCGGATCCATGCCTCGCGTTATATTGTCCTGGATGGCACCCTTTCCAAGGGAGAGGTCCATCAAGCCATAGCCAACCATGTTTTATCCCAGTTAGGAGTTCCCAGTGAATGATAAAAAACAAAAGACCACTCTGATCACCATCGCCGCAGTGTGGCTGCTGTCCGCCGTCATGCTTTTCAGCGCCACCACCGTTTTTGCCCAGAACCAAAGCCAGGGCAGCGATCTCTATTCCCAGCTCGGCCTCTTCAGCGAGGTCCTCAACAAACTCAAGCAAAACTACGTGACCGAGCTCAACGACGAAGAGCTGATCAAAGCCGCCATCGTCGGTATGCTCGGTTCCACGGACCCCCACACCACCTATTTCACCAAGGCCGAATTCGACGATTTCACCACCTCCACCAAGGGTTCCTTTGGCGGGTTGGGGATCCAGATCGACAAGATCGGGGATTACGTCACAGTGATCTCGCCCATCGAGGGAACTCCGGCATACAGGATGGGGATCACGGCCGGCGACAGGATCATCAAGGTCAACGACACCAGCATCGTGGGCGTCACCACGGACGAAGCGATCAAGCAGATGCGCGGCGAGGTCGGCACCACCGTCATCATCACGATCAGCCGCCCCGGAGTGTCCAAGCCCCTCGAATTCAAGATCACCCGCGAGACCATCAAGATCAGGAGCGTGCCCTACAGCTTCAAGCTCACCAACGGCACCGGCTACATCCGGATCAGCCAGTTCAGCGAAAACACCGCCCAAGACCTGCGTGCCGCCCTTTCCAGCCTCGAGGCCGAGGGCATCACCAGCCTGATCATCGACCTGCGCTGGAATCCCGGCGGCTTGCTCGACCAGGCTGTGGACACCGTCAACGAATTCATCGGACCCGGCAAGCTGGTCGTGGAAACCAAGGGCAGGGTCAATTCCGCCAACCGCCAGCATTTCACCCGGATGAACACCAAAACCCGCGATTACCCGATCATCGTGCTGGTGAACGAAGCCTCGGCCAGCGCTTCGGAGATCTTTGCCGGCTCGCTCCAGGATTGGGACAAGGGCCTCGTGCTGGGTAAAACCACCTTCGGGAAAGGCAGCGTCCAGCAGCTTTTGCCCCTGATCAACGGCAACGGGATCAAGATCACCACAGCCTATTACTACATCAAATCCGGCCGCTGCATCCACAAGAAGATCAACGACCGCATCCTGCTCGGCCAGCAGGTCTCCGATGACGACAAAGCCGCCGAGGAGGAGCTCAACCTCAAGCAGATCTATTACACCGTCAACAACCGCGAGGTCTATGGCGGAGGCGGCATCACCCCCGATATCGAGACCGCTTCCGACCTCCTCACCAATTTCGCCATGGAACTGCGCCGCGGCAACAATTTCTTCAATTTCGCGGTGGAATACATGGTGGAACACGACCATATCCTGGATAAAAACATCGTGATCGATGACGGCCTGATGGCCCGCTTCCTCGGCTACATTCGGTCCAAGGACATCTCCTACACCCCTGCCGACCTGGACAGCACGGACACCTATATCCGCACCGTCCTCAAAAGCGAGCTGGTCCGCAGCGCCTATGGCGATCAGGAGGCCTACAAGGTCACCATCGCCCTGGACAAGCAGCTCCAGCACGCCATCGACCTCCTCAACCGCTTCAAGACGATGGACGCCCTCTTCATCCATGCCGCGGAGGAAAACAAGAAGAATTGAAGGATTTGCCTTTCTCCGGAGTATCTATTATGGATAAAGAAAGGTTCAAGAATACCGGGAGCGGAAACGCGCTCCCTGCCGATGAACAAACATATGCAGAAAAAGGAGCAAGCACATGAAGCGCGCGATTATCATTCTGGCCCTGCTGGCCTTTGGAGCCAGCGTCTATGCCCATCCGGCGGCCGATTTGGAAGCCACCTACTCCGTTCAGAACAAGACCCTGAACATATCTTTCACCCATAGCGTCAAAGACCCCGCCGACCATTTCATCCAGGGAGTCGAGGTCCGGCTGAACGACGTCATGATCATCTCCCAGGTCTGCAGCGCCCAGGATACCGCCACCGGCGGCAGCTTCGTCTACAGGATCCCCAACCTCAAAAAGAACGACACCATCCGGGTGACACTCATCTGCAACAAGACCGGTAAAAAGTCTGCCACGATGGTCCTCAAGTAACCTTTTTCCAACCCAACACACACCCATCAACATACCCCCCCCTGACGGGTGGCCGGCTCAGATCGGCCACCCTTTTTCTCCTTTGCCAGCCCATCCTCCAAATCTGTGTGAGGAAAAAAGGGCAAGAGGGGAAAAGGGCAAAAGAGGAGGCTGCGCCTTGTCCCACCCTTTCACCCTTCCACGTTTTTTAAATGGCTCTCTTTCAAATCAAGACCGTTGAATAATACAAACAAAGCCAGGTTTTTGTCATCCCGGGCGCCGGGGTCCTCGCCGCACAACTTGTTGGGTGGTGGGGTGGTTGACCCGGGATCCAGTTTTTTTGATTGTGAAAAGTGT
>JAHYIU010000049.1 GCA_019429425.1 Candidatus Syntrophosphaera sp. | reverse complement strand
TGAACCTCGTTTGTATTTGGCTTGTATAATATTGTGCCACAATATAATACGAGGTTCTTTTGTCAAGAACTATTTTTAACTATCTTCCTGTGTCCCAGAAGATTAGACATGTGGGAAAGATCAGTTAGATTTTGGAGACAAGATAATCACTATATATGATTTGTCAACATGGAATTTGTATTAGACGGATTGAACGGATAAAAAGAATAGATTGGGGATGAACAGGATCTTTTGAGATCAAGGGGATCACAGATCAAAGGTCTGTATGTCACCTAAGAGTTCAATTCCCTTCGGAGCTAATCTGCGTAATCTGCGGGAAACTCTTTTTATCCGTTCAATCCGTCTAATCCGTCTAATCCGTTGGGGAAAAATTGATGATCTGTGTCTCTGTGCGTCTGTGCTTTAAAATCACTTCAGGTGTTCGTGCAGGAAGTCGTGGTAATCCTTGTTGCCAAAGACCAGTTCCTCATGCGTGCCCTGATGGCAGAATCCGTGCTCGTCGATATAGAGCACCCGGTCCACGTAATGCAGGGTGGAAAGGCGGTGGGAGATCACGATCGCTGCTATGCCGGGATAGTTGGCATTGATGTCCTGCCAGAGCTTTTCCTCGTTCTCCGCGTCCAGGGAGGCGGTGATGTCGTCCAGGATCAGAAGCTGAGGTCTTTTGATCAAAGCCCGGGCGATGGTGATGCGCTGTTTCTGGCCCCCGGAAACGCCCAGTCCGCGTTGTCCCACCCGGGTCTCCTCTTTCTCCGGGAAAGAGGCGATCTCATCCTCCAGTTGGGCTGTATGCACCGCTGTGGCGTATTCCTCGCCGGAAGCCTGATCCACGGCAAAGAGCACGTTGTCTCGCACGGAACCGGTGAAGAGCAGCGGGTCCTGAGGCACATAGGCTATGATCTCGCGCAGGGCGGCCAGGTCGATGTCTTCCAGCGAAATTCCGTTGACCGTGATCCTGCCTGAATCCGGACGCAGCAAGCCCAGCACCAGATTGGCGATGGTGGTCTTCCCCGCTCCGGTGGAGCCCAGGATCAGCAGCCTCTCCCCCTCTTTGATCTCAAAGCTGCACTCGCGGATGGCCGGCTCGCTCTTGCCCGGATAGGTGCAATTCACCTGCTCGAAGCGCAATTCCCTGATCTGGCGGGGTTTTTCCGTCCCTACCCAGGTGTCGTTGAAGCTGGGATAATCCTTCATGTCCTCGAGGCGGTCGATATTCACGAAGGCCTGCTTGCCCGAAACGAAGAGCTGCGGCAGGTCCAGCAGCGGATAGATCATCATGCTCAGGTAGGAATAGAACATGAAGAAGGTGCCCACGCTGATCGTGCCTTTTACTGCCATGTAGCCGCCGAAGAGGATCACCCCGATCTGGGCGAAGTAGTCGATGTACTCATAGATCAGGTGCAGGATGGCGTTCAGCTTCACCACGCTCATTTCCGTCTTGAAGCGGCGCGCCAGAGCTGTGTCGAAGAAGCGGTTGTATTTCTCCTCGCTCACGAAGGCCTTGACGATGCGGATCCCGGAAAAGCTCAGTTCCAACTGGCTGTTGATGTCGCTGATCGCCTGCTGGTTGCGCTCGAAATTCTTATACAGCTTGTCCGAGGTGACGTAAAAGACCACCATCATCAGGGGCAGGGGCGCGATCGAAAGCCAGGTCAGACGTGCGTTGATGCTGAACATCACCACCAAGGAAAAGGCGATCAGGGAAAAGGAATTCACCGCCCGGAAGATCCCGGAGCAGAGGAACCAACTGATCTTGGGGAATTCACTGAGGTCGTCCGTGAGGCGGGTGACCACGTCGCCGGTGCGGTATTTGAGGAAAAAGCGGAAGTCCTTGCGGATGATGAACTTGAAATAGAACATGCGCAGGTAGTGCTCGAAACGGATGTTCACCCAGCCGCGGAAGGCGGGATAGAATCCGGTGATGAACTGCGCGAAGCCGATCGCCAGCAGGATCCAGATGATGCGGTTGACCTCGTCCATCGGCTGGGGATACTTGCCCGGGAAGGAAAGGATGTCCCGCAAAAGGTCGATCAGCCGCCTGAACACCAGGGGATGGACGATGGCCGTGGCGGAGCTGCCCAGGGTGAAGAACAGCATGATCAGGAGGAACCATTTCTGCTTCATCCACTGCTCGATGATCCACTTGATGTGCTTATTCATCCGCATCTTCGCCGCCTATCAACTGCAGTTCCACCAGTTTGCGGTAATCCGCCGAAAGCTCCATCAACCTGTGGTGCTGGCCCCGGTGGATGATCTGGCCGTCCTTGTAAAAGAGGATCTCGTCCGCGTCCAAAACTGAGGTGAGCCTGTGCGCCACCACCACGGCGGTCTTATCCGAAAACACGGTCTTCATGCTGCGCTGGATCTTGGCTTCGGTCTGGGGATCGATGGAGGCGGTGGCTTCGTCCATGATGATGAGTTCCGCCTCGAAGGCCAGGGCGCGGGCGAAGCTGATCAATTGCTTTTCGCCCTGGGAAATGTTCTGTCCCCGTTCCGCCAGTTCGCTGTCCAGGCCAAGGTTCTGGCCGCGGATGAACTCATCCAGCTGCACGATGTTGATAGCTTCCCTCACCTTTTCCGCGGGTACCAGATCGTTATAGACCCGCACGTTTTCCAATATGCTGCCCGGAAAGAGGAAGATGTCCTGCAATATCAGCCCGATCTTGCGCCGCCAGGCCCGGAACTCGATCTCGGAGAGGGGCACCCCGTCGATCAGGATGCGGCCCTTCTGCACCGGATAGAAGCCGCAAAGCAGGCTCATCGTGGTGGTCTTGCCGCTGCCGGAAGCCCCCACCAGAGCGATCTTCTGGCCCTTGGGAATGGTGAGCGAAACGTCCTTCAGGATCCAGTCCTCGCCCTTGTAGGCGAACCAGACGTTCTCAAAGCGGATCTCATGCTCGAAGGAGGGCAGCTTCGTGCCCGTGAACAGCTCTTCTTCCGAGCTCAGTTCCGTGAGTTCCAGGATGCGTTTCAGGGATACGAAGGCCCGCTGGATCTGCATCACGTTCTCCGAGATCTGCATCAATGGCCAGATCATGCGGAAGATGTAATCCACAAACACGATCAATGTGCCCAGAGTCACCGCCCCGGCGATGATCCGCGGAGCCGTCATGCGCACGATCAGCACGAAGAACAGCACCTGGAACACGAACATGAACACGCTCTGCGAGCCGTATTCCGTGAAGGAAGTGCGCGTTTCCAGCCTGTATTTGTCTGCCGAGGCCTCCTTCAGGTCCTCGTAGACCCGGTTTTGCTGGTTCAGCGATTGGATCACCTGCATGCCCTGCACGTAGTCCGTGATCTTGGCCGTCACCAGCGCGTATTTTTCCCGGATCTGCCGGTAAAACTTGGAAAGGTACTTGATCAAAAAATAGTAGCCCACAATGGCTACCGCCATGGAGGGCAAAACGTAGGCCGCGACGCGCCATTCCCGCAGAAACAGCACGATGAACACGCCGATGAAGAAAAACACGTTGCCGATGATGCGGATGGAGAGCTCGGAAAACAGCGCCTTGACCCGCTCCGCGTCGCTTTCAACCCTGGCGATCAGCTCGCCCACCGGCTGTTTGTTGAACCACTCGATCGGCAATGTGAGCAGGTGGCGGAAGACCTTGGCCTTGAAATTGGTGATGATCTTGATGCCCAGGCGGGAAAGCAGAACGATCTGCAAATAGGAGAGCAGGCCCGAAACCAGCACCGCGCCGATGAACAGGAACCCATAGCGGAACATGTGGTTGACGTCGCCGCTGGGAATGCTCTTGTCGATGATCTCGGCCAGGATCAGGGGGTAGATCAGCTGGGTGGCCGAGGTCAGTAGCATGGCGCAAAGCCCGAACAGCAGAAGCCCCAAGTCCTTTTTCACATATGGAAAGAGAAGCTTGA
Source organism: Candidatus Syntrophosphaera sp. (assembly GCA_019429425.1). NCBI lineage: Bacteria > Pseudomonadati > Candidatus Cloacimonadota > Cloacimonadia (SeqCode) > Cloacimonadales (SeqCode) > Cloacimonadaceae (SeqCode) > Candidatus Syntrophosphaera > Candidatus Syntrophosphaera sp. The sequence continues at coordinate 15,060 of JAHYIU010000049.1, read as the reverse complement.
GGTAATATGAGATGCTTTGTTTCTGCTCGGACATGGTTGTTCCCCAAAATAAAAAGAATGGTCGGGATGAGAGGATTTGAACCTCCGACTTCTCGGTCCCGAACCGAGCGCGCTTACCGGACTGCGCTACATCCCGACCGGTTTGCTCAAACTTTGCCGAGCCGTTGTTCTGTCAAGATTATTCTTTGCTGATGGCCTTCAACAGGCGTTCCGCCTCCTCCGCGGTGATCTTGCCGCTTTCCAGCATCTCCAGGATCTTGACGCGGCTGCGTTCGTCGACCTCATCCCTTTCCTTGCCGCTCATGCCTTTGCTGCCGGCTTTGGCGAAGGCGTTCTCGATCACCTTGTTGATGTGGTCCTTCATCAGATCCATGTCCCGGCGCAGGTGGCTGCTCTCGCCGCCCCCTTCGCCGAAGGGTTCCTTAACCTTGCGGATGATCACTTTCAGGGCGTCCGCGACCTCATTGCCGATCTGGTCCACGTTGCTGACGACCTTGTCCTTGGTCTCCTGCACGTCGAAGTTTTCGATCGTGGCCTTGAGCTTGTCCAGAGACGATGTCAGGGTGTTTTTGACCTTTTCCTCCGTGATCGAGCCGATGGCCTTTTCCACCGTCGCCGTAACAGATTCCAGGATCTTCTCCAACTTTTCCTTGTCCTCGGGCTTGACGGCCTTGTTGATCGTATCCTTCATCTCGCCGATCTTCAGCATGATGAAGCCGAGGTCGGAGCGGCCGCCGGAACTGAGCTTGATCACTCCGTTCTCCGTCTTGACCCGGATCTTGTTCAGTCCCTCGCCCCGGCGGATGATCTTGTGGCCTTCGCCGCTGCTGTGTTCCGCTTCGAAATTGGAGGTCAGGATCCCCGCCTCGGTCTCAGCGTCCAGCTCGAAGTCGAAATCTTCCGGCAACACCAGATGCACGACGCCGTTCTCGTTTTCGAAGTGAAATTCGCCGTTCTCGACCGGCAGGGTCTCAAAATAGATCACGCCGTTCTCGTTGCTGATATCCACCTTGTGGTAGCCAGCCAGGCGGATCTTGATCGGCCCGTTCTCGGATTCCACCTTCAGTAACTCGCCGCCGATCTTTTCGGCGGAAAGCGGGCCATTCTCCAGCTTCACTGTCAGGTCGCCCTGGCAGTTATGGACCTTGACCGGACCGTTCTTGTTCTCAAGGTGCATGAAGCCGCTGCACTGGCTCACCATGATGGGGCCGTTCTCGTTGTGGATCTCCAAATTGTTGTTCAGGCCTTCGGCGCTGATGGCCAGATTGTCGGTCTCGGCCTCCACGTCGTCCGCGGCGGGAACGCGGATCCAGACCGGGGACCTGCCGGTGCCGAAGAACGGTTCCTTCAGGTCTTCGATCTCCTCAAGTTCGATCTCCACCACCTGGCCGGACCGATGCACGTGGAAATAATCCTCGAAATTCTTGTCTTCATAAGGCTCCTGCAGGCTGAGCGCGGCCTCGATCTCGATCTTGCCGCTCTCCGAAGCCCCGATGCGCAGGGTGGACATGTTGTTCACGATCTTCACCTTTTGCACGTCGGCGAAGTCATAGTCCAGTTTGATCTTTTGGGTTTTCATGATTTCCTCCTTGTTTGAATCATGTTAACAGCCTCCTCCACCGATATGAAGCCCTGCTCCAGATCGCTGAAGATGTCGCTGAAATCCAAGTTGGGCGTTTCCCCTTTGGCGATGGCCCGGATGATCTCTGCCAGCCGGTTCTTCACCGTGGGATAGGATATGCCCAGGCGCTTCTCCATCTCGCGAATGTTGCCCTGGGCGATGATGAACAGCTTGACGAATTCCAGCTGTTCCGGGCTCAAGCCGGCCAGCCAGGAATTGCTGAATTCGCCCCTGAAACTCACATTGCAAGAGGGACACAGGTATTCCCGGATCACCAGCTCGCCTTTGCAGATGGGGCAGGATGTCATGTTCATGGGCATCTCCTTGATATTCTCAACTACAACTTAAATTATCTTGAGATCTTGTCAAGGACTATTTTGAATATTTTAATGCCTGCCTGAATTTCCATTTTCGCCAGACCCGATCCAGGCCTCTCCCCCCCCTGTTTCCTGATTCACCCGCCTCTTGCCCGCCTCCCGCCGAGTAACCGCCCGTTCGGCGGGTGGTAAACGGGTGGTATGCGAGTGGCAAGTGAGCTGGGAAAAAGCGCGGAAAAAAGGAACACTGGCACGCTGGAGTCGCTCACGCTGGAGTCGAGCGAGGAACGAGCATGGACTCCAGCAAGATTTATCAGGTCATCGTTAGCTTCTTTCCTGCAATACCCATCAGGTCATCGTTAGCTTCTATCCTGGAGTCCATGCGGGGCGGAAGCTTAACCTGGAATATGAACAGGATAAGTCACAGGCCGCCCCGCTCGACTCCAGGGAGGCCGCTCGACTCCAGGGAGGCCGCTCGACTCCAGGGAGGCCGCTCGACTCCAGGGTACCGCTCGACTCCAGGGAATATCTTGGGGTAAAGCTCAGATCCCTTTCAGGGCCAGTCCTTCCCAGGGTTTTTTGAGGGTGTAGGCCATCACCAGGCGCTGTTTCCCGCCCAAGCCGTCGGGAACGATATCCGCGTGGGAATCCAGCACCAGATAGCGCTTGAAAGGCAGGCCGGTTCTGGCGCTGCATTCATCCAGGATGGCGATGCCCTGCTCAACGATCTCCGGGGTGGTGTGCTCCATCAGGTTGTTGTTGCAGACAAACTCCGTGATCTTGAGCTTGGAGGCGAATTCCAGCTGGGCCTTCATTTGCAGGACCTCCTCCACGCTGGAGGTGAAGGGGCGGAAAGTGTTGACCACAAAGAGCATGGCAAAGCCGCGGGCGGACAGGGCGTCCACGAAGCGGCCCAAAGTGCGGCAGCCGGCAGGATCGCCGCCCACGTCCAGGACCACGGTCTGGCCATAATTTTCGATTGCGCCCTTGATGCGGGGCGAGAGCATGGGCAGGTCGGCATGCTTGAACTGGCCTTCGGGGGCGATGACTTCGATGCCGAGGGCGGCAAATTCGTCGCGTACGTCGCGGGAACGGAAATAGGGGTTGACCACGTCCATGTCCGCGAGGACGACCTGTTCGCCAGGTTTGTTGAGGCTTTGGGCCAGATGGATGGAAAATTCGCTTTTCCCGCTGCCATAGGCGCCGATAACGATGTAGAGGGGTTTGTTCATAAATGTAAGAGCTCGCTCAGTTCAGAGTAGTTGGCCACAAAATGGTCCGCCAATTCCTTGATGCGGGGCAGCAAATCCTCGCTGTCCGCGTCGTAGATGGCGATGGCGGTCATTCCGGCGGCCTTGGCTGCCTGCACGCCGGTGAGGGTGTCTTCGATCACGGCGCATCGGGAAGCCGGCACCTTGAGTTCGGCCGCGCATTTGAGATAGATGTCCGGCCAGGGCTTGCCCAGCATCGTTTCGTCGCCGGTCACCACAGAGCGGAAATAGGGCCAGATGCCGTTCTGGGTGAGGGCTTTTTGGGCCAGGTCCTCGGAATTGCTGGTTCCCAGGCCGATCGGAACGTTCAGCCTGTGCAGCTTTTCCACCAACCGCTTCGCGCCGGGTTTCAGTTTAACGTCATGCTCATAGTGCCAGCCGACCATCTCCGTCCATTCCCGCATGATGCTTTCCGGAGAGTCGGGAAGTCCAAAGCGATCCCTGAAATACTCAGCGGTGCGGATGAAGCTGTTGCCATTGGGCAGGTTGTCAAAGAGGTCGCGGGGCACGGCGATGCCGCGCTTGTGCAGGAAATCGCGGTCCACCTTGCGCCAGAGGCCCATCGAGTCGATGAGGGTGCCGTCCAGGTCGAAGATGATGGCTTTAAAATTCATGCGTCAGTTCAGGAAAAACCAGCGCAGGGAGGCCTGCAGCGTGGCGGGCAGGGGATAGACCCCGTAGATGGAGGTATCGGCAAGGTTTTTGTAAAAGACGGTCAGTTCGAATCTGTTGGTGATGAGCACTCCGGCCCAGATATCCGCGATGGCGGAGGTTTCGACCTCATAGAAGCGGGGATCGGAGCTCAGGTAGGCGCTGTGGCCGGTGAGGGAAAATCCTGCAAAGAGAGCGTTCCCATAGGGGAGTAAGCGGGTCAGATTGATGTGGCTTTGGTATTGGAAAACCGGCTCTTCATAGAGTTCGGCTTCGCCGCGCCAGGATACCGACGGAGTCCAGTCCAGTTGCCATTCGTTCATGCGCTGGCTGAGATTTCCGCCCAGCTTCAGATAGATGAAGTCCCGGGCGCCGCTCAGGCTGGCTTTTTCCCCTGTTGTGGGAATGACCAGGGCTCCCGGATAGTTCAGGTTCTTGTGCCCCAAGGTCAGGACGGCGCTGGAAGACTGGTTGAAGCGATGGCGCAGATAGGCGCCCAAATTGCTGTTTTCGCGGACCTCCACCCGGGGCAGGCTGCTTCCTTCAAGATAGATATCCTCGGTGCTCAGTTGCGCCACGGAGGGGTGACTGGTAAAGCGAAAAACTCCGCCCAGATCGAACTTTTCCCAGGCGTGGAATAGGTCCCCGGATATCCGCGGCAGTTCGAGGTCCACCAGGTCTGCCTGAACTTCGCCGCCCAGGAGGGGAAGGCTTGATCTGAAGCCCAGTCCAGCCACGTTTTCGGGATCCTGGTTCGCCAGGCTGAAATTGCGCTGGGCGAACAAGCGTGTAAAGGAAGGGGCCAGTTCCAAACCGCCGAGCAGGAAGCTTTGCCAGACCTTGAGCTGCAGGGCGTCGTTATGCAGGGTCTGATGGAACAGAGGGGAACGGGAGGTTTTGTTCTCGTTGAACAGCCCGAGATTGACCCAGGGGGACTTCCAAGCCGCGTAAACTGTGCGGTAGCGCCTTTCAACAGGGAAGTTCTGGGTTTGCCAATATTCCGGCCTGAGGTCCAGCATGGAAAGATCGGATATCTGGTCCGCGAAAGCGAGTTCAAGTCTGGTTCGGCCCAACGGCGCGCTGAGGAAGAGTTTGACGGCGTTTCTTCCGGAATCCTGCTGGAGCCAATATCCGCTCTGCACCAGAAAATCCAGGCCCAAATAGAGGCCGTCCACTCCCAGGAGCTGGTTCTTTTTCACGGCGCCCCTGGCGGTGAGCTGCTCATAATCGCCGATGCCCACCTCAATATCGCTCAGGGTCACGTGGTAAGGATAAACCTGATCGGCATAGGCGATGCCCAAAGCAGAATCCTGCCTGTGATAGATGCTTCGGGCTCCATCTTCCAAAACGGGACGGGAAAAGGCGGAGGCATGGGGTTGGAAGCCGTTGATGGAGAGCGGGGCGAACTCATCCGGCCTCCGGTAGGAGAAATATCCGGCCCGGTAAGCCTCGGGGAGGGAATTCAAACCGTTAAGCAGGCTGGGGTCATGCTCCGGATGGCGGTGATTGAGGTCTTCCCTGCTCCTCGCGATCCAGGCCTCGATCTCCGGCAGGATATCCTCAGCAGGGACTGCTTGGGCGCCAGGGTCGAAAAGCTGTTCGATGCCGAGCAGGGCGTCGAATTCCTGGCTGATGCCGAGGGAATCCGCCAAAGGGTATTTATGGATGCTGAGATGGTCGGCCAGGAATGGGATCAGCTCTTTCTTGCCATCCAGCACTTCGACCAGGGCCAGGCTGCTGTCCGGCAAAACCTTGACCCGGATCAGCACTTCCGGCGGGTCGTAGCTGCGCGACCAATTATCCGGCAGCACGAGGCTTGCGCCTTTGAGCAGGAAAGCAGTGTCCTGGGCACTTAGTGTGGCAACGCAGGCCAGCCCAAGGCAGATCAGGGCCATTAATTTCCCAGTCACAACCAGCCCTTGCGGCGATACCAGTCAAAGGTCTTGCGCAGATTTCCCTCCAGGTCCGGCTGGGGATGCCAGCCCAAGATTTTGCGGGCTTTGTCGATGCTGCAGACCCAGTTGACGTTGACCAATTCTTTCATCTTCTGCTTGTTGACGAGGGTGCTGCGGCCGGTTATCCGCTCGAACAATTCCCCTGTATGGAAGGCGATAACGGCCAGCGGCACCGGAATGACGATGTCGCGGGGTTTGACGCCCAGAATTTCGGCCACGCTGGCCATGAAGCGTGAATGGGTATAAACCTCGCCGTCGGCGGCAAAGAAAACCTGGCCCGCGGCCTGCTCCAGTTCGCAGCAATAGCCCATCAGAACGCAGAGTTCGTCGGTGTGGATCAGGTTCAGGTACTGCTCCTTGCGGCCAATGCGGAAAGTGACGCCCGCCTTGACAGCCTTGAAGATCTTGAAGAAATCACGCTCTCCGGGGCCATAGACAGGCACCGGCCTCAGGATGACCCACTCCTTAACGCATTCGGCCCTGATCAACCTTTCGGCCAGAAGCTTGCTGCGTCCATACCAATCCACCGGCGCGGAGGGATCCTCTTCCGTGACCTGCTCGCTGCCCCGGGAAGGGCGCGAAGCGGCCTGGGAGCTGATAAAGACGAGGCGCCTGCCTTTGGGGCTGCGGTTAAAAGCCCGCAGCACTGTTCTGGTGGTGACAACGTTGGCGGCGACCATCTGCTCAAAAGTGCGGGTGCGCAGGCTGCCGGCGTTGTGGATGAGGATCTCCGTCTCGGCCAAAGCTTCGGCCAGTTCGTCCTCAGAACCGTAATCCGTGCGGAAAACAGGGATGGCGGGATCGAGCAGGGAGGTGTCCGAATGGGGCCGCACGATGGCCAACACGTCGTTGCCCAGCGTGTGGAAATAGTTGGCCAGATTGCTGCCCACGAATCCATTGGCCCCTGTTACGGCTATTCTCATCGTCCATCCCAATTCCGAAACCGTGGTGGGCGCTAAGGGACTCGAACCCCCGACATCATGCGTGTAAGGCATGCGCTCTTCCAGCTGAGCTAAGCGCCCACGGGATCTCGTATAATGCTGGTCGGGGTGAGAGGATTTGAACCTCCGACTCCTGGTTCCCAAAACCAGTGCGCTAACCGGGCTGCGCTACACCCCGCAGTTTATCCAAACAATTTTTCGCCTCATTCTTGTCAAGGTGATTTTCCAGAGGGCAAGGTTCTCCTCTCCAACAGCCGGACCAATACCTGGCTTGAAACCACTCGACCGCTTCAGAGAAGAAGGGCAATAAATTCACTTGACAGATAAGCCCCCCTCGGAAAGTTTGCCCATACTTACCAGACATTGGGGCATTAGCTCAGCTGGGAGAGCGCATGACTGGCAGTCATGAGGTCAGGAGTTCGATCCTCCTATGCTCCACCAAGGTTTCAGGCGGTTTGCCTATCGCGAATATGGGTCAAACCGCCTTTTTCATTACAAATCGAGGTGACAGATGACAGACAGCAAAACGGATATGCATTCCACCCTGAAAGAGAAGGCGCGGCAGTCCCGGGCGGCGATCTTGAGCATGACGACCCTGGCCGGAAGCGGCCATCCCGGCGGATCGATGTCCTCCATAGACCTGCTTTTGGCGCTCTACAACGTGGCCAGCTACAATCCCCAGAAACCCTTCATGCCGGAGCGCGACCGGGTCGTGGTGAGCAACGGCCACATCTCCCCCGGGGTCTATTCCGCCCTGGCTTTGAACGGCTATTTCAGCCTGGAGGAAGCCGTAGCGCAGTTCCGCCTGCTGGGCAGCCGCTTTGAGGGGCATGTCGAACGGGAGGTGGAAGGGGTGGAATGGTCGAGCGGAAACCTGGGACAAGGCCTCTCCGCAGGCGCGGGCATGGCTTTGGCCTCTCGAATAAAAGACATACCCTATAGGGTTTACGTGCTTATGGGCGACGGCGAACAGCAAAAGGGGCAGATCTCCGAAGCTCGCCGCTTTGCCGTCAAGTACAAGCTGGACAACCTCACCGCCATCATCGACTACAATGGCCTGCAGATCAGCGGAAACATCAGTGACGTGATGCCCCAGAACATCCGCCTGGATTGGGAATCCGAGGGCTGGAAGGTGCTGGAGATCGACGGGCACGACTTCACGGAGATCTTCCAGGCCTTGGAAACCGCCAGGAAAGCCAAACAGCCGGTCATGATCCTGGCTCATACCGTGATGGGCAAGGGCGTCCCCTTCATGGAAAACCAGGCCAAATACCACGGCTCCGCGCTGACCGAGGAACAGCTTGGCGAAGCGCTAAAGTTCCTGGACCAACCCAACCGGATGAAAGAATACCGCAAGCTGCGCGCGGATTTCAAAGCCAGCCCCCTGCCCACAGCCCAGTTTGAACTCAAATGCGACCTGCAGTCGGGCCAGCCCATCCTTTATGACAAGGAGACGGACAACCGCAGCGCCTGGGGCGCCGCCATCGCCGATCTGGCAGCGATAAACGCGGATAACCCCACCCCCATCGTGGTGGTGGATTGCGACCTGCAGGCCAGCGTGAAGACAGCAGCCTTCGAGAAGGTGATACCCGAACGCTTCATCCAGAGCGGGATCATGGAGCACAACTCCGCGGTGCTCAGCGGGGCACTCTCCGCCAGCGGGATCCAGACCTTCTGGTCGGATTTCGGCATGTTCGGCCTCGACGAAGTTTACAACATGCAGCGCCTCAACGACATCAACCACACCAACCTCAAGGTGGCGCTCACCCACGTGGGACTGGACGTGGGCGAAGACGGCAAGACCCACCAGTGCATCGATTACATCGGCCTGTTGCGCAACCTCTTTGGCTTTCGCCTGATCTGCCCGGCCGACCCCAACCAGACCGACCGCGTCATCCGCTGGCTGATCAACAAACCGGGCAATTACCTCGTAACCATGGGACGTTCCAAGGTCCCCATCATCCGGGACGAGCAAGGCGCTTTGTTCTACAAAAAGGATTATAACTTCGAATATGGCCAGGCGGACGTCTTGCGCATTGGCAACAAGGGCTGGGTCTTCGTGACCGGCACCCCCGTCCACAACGCCATCAAAGCTTTGGACAGCCTGCGCGAGGAGGGGATCTACCTCCAACTGGCCTATGTTTCCACACCGCTGGAACTGGACAGCGAGATCATCCAGAAAGCCGCCCGGACCGGACTCATCTTCAGCATCGAGGACCACAACGTCCATAGCGGACTGGGTTCCATCCTTGCCGACCGGATGGTCGCGGAAGGCCTCTGCTCGAGGTTGGTCAAGATCGGCGTGGAAAGCTACGCCGGCTCAGGGACTTCGGACGCGCTTTACAAATGGGCCGGGCTGGGCAGCGACGCCATCAGCGCCCGGATCCGCCAAGAACTGCAAAAAAAGATTGACGTACAGACATCCGGCGCCAAAGCTGGTTTATAAAGCTAATATCCTGCAAGGGAGTATGTTATGAAAAAAGTTCTGATGACCTATCCGCAGAACTGCATCGCCTGCCACGCCTGCGAAAGCGTCTGCTCAAACCTCTATTTCAAGGTTGACGATCCCGCCTTCTCCCGCATCCGCATCACCGAAGCGGAACCGGAGCCCCATATGAACGCCTGCAACCAGTGCGGGATCTGCGTCCAGACCTGCCCCACCCTGGCGCTGACCATCAACAGCCAGGGTGTGGTGATGCTGAATAAAAACCTCTGCATCAGCTGCTACATGTGCGTCGCGTCCTGCCCCACCGGCTCGATGTTCCGCCATTTGGGAGGCCTGGCCCCCTTCAAATGCATCGCTTGCGGAAGCTGCACCGAAGCCTGTCCGGCCGACGCCATCAGCATTGCCGAAACCAAGGAGATATGAAATGACCGACCGAAAAATCCTCGCCGAATTCAGTTATGACCTCAAGCCCCTGGAAAAGGGCTACAACCGCCGCACCCTCTATGTGAACGTCGGCAGCAAAGAGATCAAATCCAAGCCCGTCTCAGACATGATGATAGACAAATTCGTGGGCGGCAAGGGCTTCGACCTTTATCTGATGTGGCACGGAGTCAAAGACGACACCAAATGGAACGACCCTGAAAATGAGATCTGCATCGGCTTCGGACCCCTCTGCGGCAACACCAACTACCCCGGCAGCGGAAAATCCATCGTCACCACCATTTCCCCCCTCACCGGCATCCCCGTGGATTGCAACGTGGGCGGCCATTTTGGCCCCTACGCGAAGTTTTCCGGCTGGGACGCCATCGAGATCCAGGGCAAGGCCGAAGAGGAGCTGATCGTCTTCATTGACGGCGACAAGGGCAGCGTGCGCATCCTCACCGCTCCGGATGAAGAAATAAACAGCCACATCCTCGCCGAGGAACTGATCAAGGAATTTGCCGACAGCCCGGACAAGCACCAGTTCGTCTCCGTGGTCTCCTCCGGCAAGGGCGCTGAGCACGTTCCCATCTCCTGCCTCAACTTTTCCTTCTGGGACAAGCGCCGCAAGGTTGCCAGGCTGAAACAGGCCGGACGCGGCGGCACCGGAATGGTCTTCCGGGATAAGAGGATCAAGGCCCTGGTGGTCAAATTCTCCGGACTCAAGGGAGACACCAACCATCCCGAGGACCTGGAGACCCTGCAAAAGACCGGGCTCAAGCTCCACCGCGAGATCGAGGAAGGCGATTCCAGCCAGTGCCACATGCGCGAGGTCGGCACCGCCCATTTGGTGGAGATCATGAACGACTACGACCTGCTCCCCATCAAAAACTTCAAATATGGCCAGATGGACGAAGCCAAGGGCCTCGCCTCCTGGGAATTCAAGAAGCTCTTCACGCAGGGCATGCCAGACGGCTGTTGGTATGGCTGCTCCCTGGCCTGCTGCAAGGCCGTTGATGGCTTCATCCCCCGCAGCGGGCCCTACAAAGGCAAATCCGTGCTCGTTGACGGCCCCGAATACGAGACCGTGGGCGGCTGCGGCTCCAATCTCTGCATCTGGGATGCCAAAGACGTGGTGGAATTGAATTTCTACTGCGACACCTACGGCATCGACACCATCTCCTTCGGCACCAGCTGCGCCTTTGCCATGGAATGCTACGAATACGGCATCCTGAACAAGGAACGCACCGGCGGCATCGACCTCACCTGGGGCAACGCCGACGCGGTCTTTGAACTGATCCACCAGATGGCGCGGGGTGAGGGCTTTGGCGTGATCGTGGGCCAGGGCGTGCGCAAAATGAAAGAGACCTTCGCCCGCGAATATGGAGCCGATCCCAAGCTGCTGCAGGACATGGGCATGGAAGCCAAGGGACTGGAATATTCCCAGTACATGTCCAAGGAATCCCTCGCCCAACAAGGCGGCTACACCCTCGCCCTGAAAGGCCCGCAGCACGACGAGGCCTGGCTGATCTTCATGGACATGGTGAACAACCACATCCCCACTTTTGAGGACAAGGCCGAAGCGCTGCACTACTTCCCCATGTTCCGCACCTGGTTTGGCCTGCAGGGGCTTTGCAAACTCCCCTGGAACGACATCGAGCCGGCCAACAACGCCGAGACCGACGAACCCGCCAAGGTCCCCGAACACGTGCAAAACTACGTGGACATCTACACCGCCATCACCGGCAAGCCCCTGGACAAGCATGAGCTGATCCGCCAGTCCGAACGCGTCTACAACTTCCAAAAGGCCTTTTGCCTGCGCATGGGCAGAGGACGCCGCATCGACGACGTGCCGCCCTACCGCGCCGTGGGGCCCGTCACCGAAGAGGAATACCTCTCCCGGGCCGAACGCTACGACAAGCTCCTGCAGGAAAAACAGGGCATCGACCCGGCGGGAAAATCCACCGCTGAAAAGATGGCCCTCTTGCGCGCTTTTCGTGAAGACCAGTATCAGCAGCTCATCGATGCCGTCTACAAACGCAAGGGCTGGACCCCCGAAGGCGTGCCCACCCTCGAGCACTTGAAAAACATCGGCATGGACCTGCCGGAAGTGCTGGAAGTGGTGAAACGCTTCCTCTGACCCCTGATCCGGAAAGCCCATCTTAACTGACGCCGGAACCAGCTTCCGGCGTTTTTTGCGCTGGAGTCGAGACCGGCACGCTGGAGTCGAGACCGCCAAGCTGGAGTCGAGACCGCCAAGCTGGAGTCGAGCCCGCCACGCTGGAGTCGAGACCGCCCTATACCCATTTCACTTGAAAGATATCGAAAGTTATTTTGGGGCGGGCATGGACTCCAGCAAGAACCATTGGGTGTGGCAAATTCCGCTTTGCCACAGCGGCCGAAGGTCGCTTTAAACGCTCAATCGGGCTCCGCCCGATAGCCGAAGCGGAATTCGGCCTCCCGATCCCCACTGTACGGTAATCCTGGAGTCCATGCGTGCCGGAAAGAAACCTATCGTTCCAGAAGTTTAGCTATCAACCGGCCCGCTCGACTCCAGGGAGGCCGCTCGAATCCAGGGATTTCGTCCTGGCAGTCCGGTTTATCAATTCTATCAATTAATCAATTCGCCGCCATACCCCGGTTTATCAATTCTATCAATTAATCAATTCGCCGCCATACCCCGGCTTTATCAATTAACAAATTAACAAATTCGCGCCTTATACCCCCTTTTCCCAAACCAGATCCGGAAGAGGGAAGAGTACAGCTAAGCTACTGTTATATATAGTATATAGATATAATATATACTAATATAGTAGGAATTAGTATTTAGATAGATATATACTATATATACCATATACTTACATACTCCAAGCGTCACTCTTGGGGTTTTGGGTCTGGTGGGGGGGGGTAAGACGGGTTAATTGGTTAATTGGTTAATTGGTGAAATCGATAGAGAATGAAAAGGTGTGGTATGGCGGCGAATTGATTAATTGATAGAATTGATTAAATCTTCCAGAGTAAACAAGGAGGATATGGCGGCGAATTGATTAATTGATAGAATTGATTAATATGCCATGATCGGTCGGATCGATTTTTTATCACTTCCATCACTTCACCACTTCCCCGCCATACCACCCCTCTGCCGGTTCGGATTCTGAATGTGGACATTAACAGATCTTAAACCTATATACAATAGTTATATATGTATATAAATACTAATTCCTACTATATCAGTATATATTATATATAACCATATGTATCTCATATATTTAAACCATATCCTCCCCCCTTCCGGATCAGGTTCTGAAAAACCCGGTATGGCGGGGAAGTGGTGAAGTGATGGAAGTGATAAAAATAATCTGGGTGTGGTAAGGCGGGGAACTGTTGAATTATTCAAACTATTCAATTAGTGGATCGGATACAACGGGGAATTGGTGAATTGGAGGAATTGGTGAAACGGATCTCAGAAATAATCGCAATCCCTCAAAAAAAACCAGGAAAAAGACTTGACAAAGCCCCATTTTCTCATCCGTATATTTATGGAGGGCACATTTATGAAGCAGGTGTTTTTGGTGGAGGGAGCAGCCAAAGGCCAATTCGCTAAAGGGGCTGGTAGGTCCTTATGGTTTGGCGTGCCTGACTTCCCTGTTTATTCGCCCTTTTCCCCAGCTCACTGGCCTCTGGTACACTTCCCGCCGACTTCCCCCCGAACGAGCGGGAACTCGGCGGGAGGCAACCAGGAGGCGGAAAGGCGGGGAAAAAGGGGGAAATGATGGGCGGAAGCGGGGTCTCAGGCCCTTTTCATCACGCGGGAAACGGTGAGGCCGAAGATGATCACGAGGATGGCGAGCACCTGGAGCAGGGACAGGCGTTCGCGGAGGATGAGCACGGCCAGGAGCGAGGCGATCACCGGTTTGAGAAAGAAATAGAGCGAGGCGGTGTTGGCGCCGAGTTTCTTCATCCCCTCAAAGAAATAGACATAGGCGACCCCGGAGACAATCACGCCCAGGTAGAGCATGATCAAGGCTGTCTTCCAATCGAGGTCCAGGAGCAGAGGCTGGCCGGTGAGGGCGTTGAAAATGAAGAGCAAAACAGCCCCTCCGAGGAAGGAAACACTGTTGGTGAGGATGTTTCCGTGCCGGGCGACGCTGCGTTTGGTGAGCACTGCGTAAAGCCCGAAGACGAGGGCGGCGGCCAGGGCAAGCGCGATGCTCAGAGGCAGGTTCAGGTAGCGGGACGAGCCCAGTTCCCCTTCCCCAGCGATCAGCAGGGCGATGCCAGCCAAGCCCGCGAACAGCCCAAGGATTTGGGTTAGATTCAGCTTTTCGCGCAGGAGGAAGAAGGCGAAAACGCTCACGAAAAGGGGGTTGGAGCTCACCAAAACGGCGCTCAGCGAGGCCTTGCCATAGAGGATGGAAAGCTGGAGCAGGAGCATGCTGAGGCAGACGATCAGCACCCCCAAAAAGGCCATCAGCGCGAGATCGGCAAGGCGCGGCCGACGATTGCGGGGACGAGGCTGAATGAGGGCGAAGGGCAGCAGCACCAATCCGCCGATGAGAAAGCGCCAGGCGGTGATCGCATAGGGCGAAACCTCCGGCCCGAGGAACTTTCCTGCCAGTTCCAGGGTGGACCAGAACAGGATGCCCAAAAAGCAATACAGGTGGCTGTGGGGATGGGAGAGGTTGACCTTCATCGGAGGGACACGCAAAAAAGGGCCAGGCGGCCGTCGGAATCGCTTCTTCCGGCCGCAAGACCCATATCTTCGTTCAATTAATGGTTGATCAAGGCCCGGCGGCTTACTTCATCAGCACCATTTTGCGGGTGGATGAGTATGAGCCGGATTTCATGCGGTAGTAATAGACTCCGCTGCTAACGAAAGCGCCGCTGTCATCAGTCCCGTTCCAGGTGAGGCTGTGGGTGCCTTTCTCGCTTTGCAGGTCCCAAGTCTTGACGGCCTGCCCCTTCTGGTTGTAAACCGTTATCTGCACCGGCTGGGCTTTGTCCGAATAATAGGAGATGGTGGTGCTGGGATTGAAGGGGTTGGGATAGTTGCCGATCAGCCTGGAGGCGGCGGGCACCGCGGTGGCGTCGTCATTGGAGACGGGGGGATTGAAGTCGGCCAGCATGCGGGCTATGACCTGCGGGGTCTGGTTGAACTGGTTGACGATGGCGCGCAGGTTGAAGTTGCCCTGATGCATTGGGGTGCCGATGTAATCCGCGTCGTAGAACTGGGTGCGGAAAATGATCGAGCCCGTGGCGTCGAGCAGATTGTAGTCCTGTCCGGTGGCGTAGTTGCCGCTGGCAGTCTCGAAATGGACGGAGTTGATCCGAACCAGGCGGGATTGGTAGAACTCGAGGTTGTTGTTGATCCCGTTGATGGTTACGGTTGGCGTGATGATCGTGTTTGCGGTGGAGGTGGCCGGACCGGGATCCATGGT
>JAHYIU010000048.1 GCA_019429425.1 Candidatus Syntrophosphaera sp. | reverse complement strand
AAAGAGGAATCCAGCGCTCGGGGGCATTCAATTCTATGGGGGGCTCTGTAGCACAAATACGACACTACAGCTCAGAAATATAACAACGAAAAACAGTCAACCTATTTCAGGACTTGACAGGGCGGAATCTCCAGGGTAACGGCTTAGGATCAGCTATGGATCAGCTTAGGATCAATCAGAGTGGGCAGTCAGAGGGGGCAGTCAGAGTGGGCAGGGTGGATACTTATGAGGGTTACCCGCCATCTCCGGATACTGATTTTTGTATCCAAAGCAATTGTAGCCAGAGCTTTACGCCTGAAGCCAGAGCTATCCACCTGTAGCCAGAGCTTTCCAAAGCAGGGGTCCCCGCTTGCGGGGCTTCCTAATATTTGGCAGAGGATCGGAATCCTCTGGCTATAGGGTTTCCCCTTTTTCTCTTTTCCCCTTTTCCCCTTTTCCCCTTTCAGGCAGAGGATCGTAATCCTCTGGCTACAGGGAAAATCCTCTGGCTACAAGTGGAATCCTCAGGCTACAGAACACACTCTGGCCTCAAGTCCTCAGCTATCCAGGTACCGGGCCATTCCTCCCAATTCTTTACCAATCCCGCCCTCACCGGATTCTGGATAATGTACTCGGTAACATTAATCATTTCCTTTTCGTCCCTTACCACATGGTCGTAGCTCTCTTTCTGCCAAAGGCTGCCGGTTCTTCCCAACGACCGGTTGATCCGGTTTGCCGTGTACCTTTTCCAGCCATAGATTATTCGCGCGGGGGAAAAGCTGTTTCCCTCTGCGTCTTGTAGAGGCAGAATGAGGGCATGCACATGGTTGGGCATGACGCAATACGCGATCAGCCGGTAGCGCAGTCCGTTGAAGTGCTGGAAAGCCGTGGCGATGATATCCGTGATCTCCTGGCTCTGCAGGAATCCTGGCACTTCAAAAGATTTATCCAGCAGCTCGTCGAACCAGGCAAAACGCAGCCCGGCTTCCCTGACTTTCGCAGCTTGCTTGTCCTCGGGCAGAGCGTTTTCCCATTCCTTCAGCCATTCCTGCCTGCGCCGGGCAAACTCCTCCATGATTTTGCTGGGAAGGGTGAACTTGAGCCTGTAGGTGATGAACAAAGGTTTGTCCGCAGCAAAGAAATGAGGCAGATTCTGAGCTTAGTAGCCGGATCTCAGGTTGTGGTTGGAGATCGTGTTGTGTTTATTCATTGTTCTCTCATATGTGTAGCCTGGTATGATTTGTAGCTAGAGCAAATGTAGCCAGAGCTTTACGCCTGTAGCCAGAGCTTTACGCCTGTAGCTAGAGCTTTACGCCTGTAGCCAGAGCTTTCCAAAGCAGGGGTCCCCGCTTGCGGGGCTTCCTAATATTTGGCAGAGGATCGGAATCCTCTGGCTACATGGAATCCGGCAGAGGATCGGAATCCTCTGGCTACAGGGAATCAGGCAGAGGATCGGAATCCTCTGGCTACAGGGAATCCGGCAGAGGATCGGAATCCTCTGGCTACAAGTGGAATCCTCCGGCTACATTGCAATCAAGGGCCAAGCTCCAAGAGCCAAGAACCAATCAATTCATAGCCCTGCAGAGACGGAATCCCAAGAGGCTGCCGAAGACGAACGGAAAGAAGGAGCCGTTACGGGACGACACACGGCAGTTAGTGGCTTCGTAGAGCCAGTCGCCACCGCGCAACAGACGGTGGGTTCCGCTCGCAGGGCCGGTCGGATTTTCGCTGGGGCTGCTGCTGTAATAGCTGCTGTCATACCAATCCCAGCACCATTCATGTACATTTCCGCTCATGTCATGGGTTCCCAGCTCGTTGGGTGCTTTGGTTCCGACAGGTTTGGTGCCATGGGGGCTGTTGTTGCCATCATACCAAGCCACGGCGTTGATGTAATCCGAGCCGCTGTAGAAATAGTCAGGTGGGTCCACAGCACCCCGGGCCGCGTATTCCCATTCGGCCTCTGTGGGCAGCCGGTAGCCGTCGGCGCTCCAGTTGCAGGTGGCGGTGTTCCAGATAGGGATGTTTGGATCAGTGTATACATAGGGGACTTCTCCCCAGTCAGCAGGATTTGTAGAGCCACTGATCGTATAGCAGGGCATGAAGCCCTCCGCAATGCTGCGCAGGTTGCAGTATTTGAGGATGGCGTACCAGGAGGCATTATAAGCAGGATAATTAGCCCCAAGGCCATAGTTGCTTGTCCAGCTTGAACCCGGCTGCAGATACTGGGCATACTCCGCCTGCGTGACCTCGTACTTTCCGATGTAGAAGGGGCTCAAGGTAACGCTGTGCGTGGGCAATTCATTGCTATTGCCCCCTCCGTGCGTATCCCCCATGATGAAGGTCCCGCCGGGGACGTAGATCATCGGACCAGCAAGAGTATAAGTCGCGCTGGCCGTGGCGCTGGACGTCCAGCCGTATTTGAAGCCCTTCGCCTTGAGCGTTGTGGTGGCATCTACTTCGATCGGGCCTGTATACTCGGCTGACATGTATGTCGGCTCGCTGCCGTCGTCGGTATAGCGGATGACAGCGCCGTCTGTGGCGCAGGCGATGCTCACGCTCTGCGGGCCGGAGTAATATCCGCCGGGCGGATCGAAGACCGGAGTGGCCACCTCCCCGGCTCCGTCGTCGGCGATCACTTTTACGCGGTAACTGGTTCCGGGGCCAACGCCGTCCTGCCCGTAGTTCCAGAAGATCTCATAATCCGCGCCAGCCGCGGGGGCCGGCAGCAGCCCGATATCGCCGCTCAGCGCGGTCGGGAAGATGCTGTAGGTCGCCCCGCCGTCCGCGGAAACTGCCACGCTCACCTCGCAATCCAATTCGAAAGGATTAGAAAGCCTGTAGGCAATCAGCACCTGGTCGCCCAGTTGCCCGGCCAGAACGCTGGTGACCACCGGCGCCGCGGCCAGCAGGCCAACCGCCAGGATCGCGATGAGGGTCAAGATTTGCTTGTTCATGATCGCCTCCCTCACTTGATCAGCACCAGTTTGGCGCTGGATGCGTGGCTGGCGGACCTTAGCCTGAGCAGATAGATCCCGCTGGCGCAGGGATCTCCGCGTAGGTCGCGTCCGTCCCAAACCAGTTGGTGGCTGCCCGGGGCATAGCTTTGGATGCTGACCGCCTGCCCCGCGAGGTTGTAGATGCCGCAGGTCGCAAGCTCCCCGGCTTTGACTTGCAGGCCGATGCTGACCACCGCTCCGCCCCGGAAGGGATTGGGCCAGGCCGGCCCGGTGAACCCGGTCTGCTGGCTGGGAGGAATGATCGATTCCTCCACCCCGGTCTGGGTGATCTCAAAAACGTTGGATTCGCCCTCTCCGACGAAGGCGTGGATGCTACCCGCCAAAACGAGAAGCGTGAAAAAGATGAGAAATCTGTTCATTGCCTTTCTCCTTGCTGGTGCTTGTATTTTGCCCTGCCGGGCCTCAGCCGCCCGGGAAGTGATTCCCGGCTCGTGATGCTTTTCTTTCCTACACGTGAGAAAATCGCGCTGATCCTGCCGCGCGCGCAGCCAAAAACCTGGTCTCTCCATACAAATAACCTCGGGGCAATATATGCAACCATGCTCATTTCTGTCAAGCAAAATATACCTGTTTCATATATTTTCCAGCATGATCGACAATGACACCCTCTTTGGTTCAGCGCTAATGGGGCATAGTGGTGTGGTGGCATTTTGGCGGGGTGGCGTGGAGGGCGATCCCGTAACACTGGCTTCAGCCGGTCGTTCCGCTGGCTTGAGCCGGCTTGGGGAATGGAGCTTGAAGGCCAGACTTGATCTCTGCATCAGGAAAAAAACCAGCTGAAGTTGGTGCAGTCTGTTGACAAACCTCGCCGCAGGTGAGGTGATGGAATATAGGCGGCGGCTTTAGCCGTCGTATTTCAAAATCATGCCATCCATGTTTCAGGCCCCACCCCCTCTCCAAACTCAGATCTGATCTGAGTTTGGAGAGAGGGTGGGGAAGTTGTTAAATAAACATGATCTCCGTGAAAACCCGGGATAAATCCCGGGTCTATTTTCCTGCACCGGTTGAAACCGGTTTGTCAATAAGCTGAACCAGCTGAAGCTGGTGGAACGACCGCTGAAGCCAGAGTTACTGCATGGCTCTCTACCCCATCTCTGTGCCTCTGTCTCTCTGTTTTGACAAATCTTTTCTTCGGTTGGTTGCTGGAGCCGGAACAAAAGGCAGATAGCTTTCGATACGCAGCCAAAAAAGGCGATTGACAATATCCGGCGCTTGGAAAAGCGTGAATTGGGATCCCGCTCCCCGGGACGGGTGGATCCTGAAAATCAAGAATAATAATGACTGTAAGGATAAAAGAAATGGCCGAAAAACTCACTCCGATCCCCTTCAAGCATCTGCCCGAAGGCTTTGACATCACCTCTCCCGCCATGGTGGAAGAGCACATGAACTCCCTTTTGCGGGAACCGGTCTCCACTCCGGAAGACCTGATCCTGCTGATGGAGAAATACTCGGACCTCCTGCGCGCCGTGGGGGACGAACTTTCCTGGCGCTACATCCGGATGACCGTCCATGCCGACGATCCCGCTCTGGAAAAGGCTTACAACGATTTCTTCAGCCAGGTCGTGGCACCCTTGGAACCAATGAGCTTCCAGCTGAAGAAGCTTTTTTACGCCAGCCCGCAGCGCGCCTTTCTGCCCGAGGAAAAGTATGCCCATCTGAACCGCATGGTCGCCAACGACATAGAGCTGTTCCGCGAGGAGAACGTGCCCCTGAAGGTACAGGAATCCGAACTGGCCAACAAATACGGCGGGATCGTGAGCAAAATGACAGCGGAATTCGAGGGCAGGGAACAGACCCCGGCCCAGCTATCCGTGTATCTGAAAGACTCCGACCGGCAGAAGCGCGAAGCCGCCTGGCGCCTGCGTCTGGGCTGTTTCGCCGGCCAGGAGGGGGAACTGAACGATCTTTATGACGAGCTGCGCGGAGTGCGGTCCCAGATCGCCGCCAACGCAGGCTTCGCCAACTTCCGGGACTACAAGCACGCCGAAATGGGGCGTTTTTCCTACAGCCCGGATGACCTGTACAAGTTCCACGCCGCGGTTGAAAAGGTGGTGGTGCCCTTCGTGAAGGAGCTCGACGCAGAGCGCGTGAAAGCCCTGAAACTGGACACCCTGCGTCCCTGGGACACGGCTGTGGACCTGGACGGGCGCAAGCTCCAGCCCTTTGAGACCACGGAGGAATTCATCGGCAAATCCGTGCGAGTGCTGGAAAAGGTCAAACCGGCCTACGCGCGCCAGCTCCGGCTGATGGACAACACCGGCCTGCTGGATCTGGAAAACCGCAAGGGCAAAGCGCCCGGGGGATACAACACCAGCATCAGCAATCTCGGCTCTTCCTTCATCTTCATGAACCACGTGAAGCTGCACGGCGACGTGGTCACCCTGCTCCACGAATCCGGCCACGCCATGCACGCGGCAGCGATGAAGGACATCCAGCTCGCCCCCTATGCCGACACTCCCAGCGAGGTTGCGGAATTGGCCTCGATGAGCATGGAACTGCTCAGCATGGACCATTGGGACGAGTATTACAAGAGCGCGAGCGACCTCAAGAAGGCCAAAAAGGAGCAGCTGGAAGGGACCCTGTCTTTCCTGCCCTGGTGCATGACCGTGGACGCCTTCCAGCACTGGGTCTACCTGCATCCGGAACACGGCGCGGAAGAGCGGAAAAAGGCGTTTCTCCAGATCAGCGGCCGATTCTCTTCCAGCCTGGATTGGAGCGGGCTGGAAGACTTCCGGCACCTGCGCTGGCTGATGCAACTACACATCTTTGAAGTGCCTTTCTACTACATCGAATATGGCATGACGCAGCTCGGCGCGCTTTCCATCTACATGAACTACCGCCATAACAAGGACCGGGCCCTGCGCCAATACCAGGATTTCCTCGATCTGGGCTATTCCAGGCCGGTGAGCGAGATCTACCGGGCCGCGGGAATAGAATTCGATTTCTCCGAAGCGCGGATCGGCGAGCTGGTGGATTTTGTCAAAAGCGAACTGGCCGAGGTGGAAAAGCTCTGACCGAGAGCGACTTATGCTGTTCATAGCCAGTCCCAGCCACTTTGCCCCCTTCAATATCGCCAGCGAGGAATATATCCTCAAAAACTTCAGCGAGGACGTGTTCCTGCTCTACCGCAACGCGCCGTCGATCATTGTGGGCCGGCATCAGAACACGCTGGCGGAGATCAATTGCGGCTATGTGCAGGAACACAGCATCCCCGTGGTGCGCAGGCTGACAGGAGGAGGAACGGTGTTTCACGACCTGGGCAACCTTAACTTCAGCTTCATCATGAACCGCGGTGCAGACGAAGAAAAAGGCTTTGCCAAATACACCGCCCCGGTGCTGGCCGCGCTGCGGGAACTGGGTGTGGAGGCACGTCTGGAAGGGCGCAACGACCTGACCATCAAGGGAATGAAGTTTTCCGGCAACGCCCGCGCGGTGTACCGGGACAAGGTCCAGCAGCATGGCACGATCCTTTTCTCCTCGCGGATAGCGGACCTCTCCGCCGCCTTGAAAGCAAATCCGCTCAAGTTCAACGACAAGGCCGTGAAGTCCGTTTCCAAGCGGGTTACCAATGTTTCAGACCACCTCAGCCATCCCATCGGGCTGGAGGAATTCATCCTGCTGATCCAGGCCCAGGTGCTCAAACTCTATCCGGACGCGCGCGAATACGCGTTCAGCCCGGAGGACGAGGAGGCGATCAGAAAGCTGGTGGAAAGCAAATACGACACCTGGGAATGGAATTTCGGCAAATCGCCCCAATATAACCATGTGCAAGCGATCCGCTGCGCCGCGGGCACGATCGAATTTCACACCGACGTCCACCAAGGCCTGATCACCGGGCTCCGCATCTACGGTGATTTCTTCGGAAACCGGGACACAGCTGAACTGGAGAGGGTTTTGACCGGCCTGCCCCATCGCGCGGAAACGCTGCTCGCGGTCCTGAAACAACAGCCTCTGCAGGAATTCTTCGGCGAGGTGATAGCAGAAGAGCTCCTGGCCGGGCTGATCTGAGCAGGTCGAATTTTGGGGTGAACGGCGGGTTTTGCTTGACCCGCATCGGGCAAAAAATCCCTTGACCAATAAAGCGTCCTTTTTAACAATGGAACAAGCAAAAATTGGAGTATTCATGAACATACATTTTCGCGACGTTCAGACCGGAAGCGTGGAAGCGCGGGCCGTCATGGAGATCGCAGAAGGCGTTTTTCTGAACGAGATCACGATCCTCAACATCGAAGGCGAGATCGTGGTGGAATTTCCCAAGAAGAGCTTTATGGGCAAAAGCAACCGCACCTACTACCTGGACATCGTCACCTTCGAGGACAGCGACAAGCGCATAGTCTGGGAACTGGAGATCAAATCCGCCTACCGCGAATGGCGCAAGACCAACAAGAAAGTATTGATCTACGAACAAAAATAAGATAGAGGGAGGATCATCATGATCACCGACTTGCAAGACATCGTCTCGACCAACATCCGCGGGATGCGCCGCTCGGCCATCCGCGAACTTCTGAAGTTTCTTGGCCAGCCCGGTCTGATCTCCTTTTCCGGAGGCTTTCCCGACCCGGCCACCTTCCCCATCCAGGAACTGAAAGGCATCATGGCGGACGTGATGGACAACGAAGGCGCCATGGCCCTGCAATACGGTCCCACGGAAGGCGACACCCTGCTGCGCACCATGATGGTGAACCGCTACAAGGCGTCCGGACTGGATATCAGCCTCGAAAACCTGATCATCACGACAGCCTCGCAACAGGCCCTGGACCTGATCGCCAAGATTTTCATCGACCGCGGGGACACCGTCATCGTGGGCCTGCCCTCCTATCTGGGCGGCCTGAGCGCTTTCAACTCCTACGGCGCAAACATGGTTGGCATTCCCATGGACGACGAGGGTGAAATTCCCGAGATCATGGAAGCCAGGATTAAGGAAGCCATCGCCCGGGGCAAGAAACCAAAATTCATCTATGTGATCCCGGATTTCCAAAATCCCGCCGGCATGACCATGAGCGAAAAGCGCCGCCTGGAGATAATCGACCTCGCCCACAAATATGACATCCTCATCCTGGAAGACAGCCCCTACCGCGAACTGCGCTACGAAGGCGAGGATCAAAGGACCATCTATGAACTGGAAGGCACCGGACAGGTGATCCTGCTGGGCACCTTCTCCAAGATCTTCTGCCCCGGTTTCCGCATTGGCTGGGTGGTCGGGCATCCCGACATCCTGGATAAGATCGTGGTCGCCAAGCAAGCCACCGATCTCTGCACCCCGCCTTTCACCCAGCGCATCGCCGCCCGCTACATCGAGCAGGGCTATCTGACCCCCAAGATCAAGGATATCTCCGTGCTTTACAAAGCCAAGCAGAAAGTGATGCTCGATTCCCTGCAGGAATTCATGCCTGAGGAATTCACCTGGATTAAGCCCCAGGGCGGGCTCTTCCTGATGGCCTACGGGCCCGAGGGCATCGACACCGGCGCACTGCTGCTGGATTGCATCAAGGAACAGAACGTGGCCTACGTTGCCGGCACCTCCTTCTTCTGCGACGGCAAGGGCCAGCATACCATGCGCCTAAACTTCTCCTACGAATCCGAAGAGAACAACCGTGAAGGCTGCAAACGCCTGGGAACATTCTACAAACAGGTTTTGGCCAAGAGGTCCTGACAGATAAAATGCTTTTAATAATATACAGAACCTGGAGGAATGATGCCTAAAAAAGTCGAAAAAGACCGCATGGGCATGATCATCAGGGAGGAAGACGCTCTGGAAAAGATGGAGGTGGAAGTCACCGAAGTCAAGGAACCGGGCGATGAGGACTCCCCCGTGTTAATTTACTACAACTGGTGCAAGAAATGCGGCATCTGCGTCGCTTTCTGCCCCACCGGATGCCTGGGACGCAAAGCCGATGGCGCGCCCTATGTGGCGAATCCAGACAAATGCATTCACTGCGAGACCTGCGACCGGCTGTGCCCCGATTTTGCCATCACCGGCGCCAAAGACCGATCAGGATGATAATGATGAAACAGAGCAAGAAAATTACGAATCCTGCCCCCACGCCAGAAGCCAGAACACCAAAACCGGAGACCAAGCTCGAGGAATTACAGGCCGTTCGCGAACGCAAGACGATCCTGATGCAGGGCAATGAAGCAGTTGCCTATGGAGCCCTGGATGCAGGCTGCGATTTCTTTGCCGGCTATCCGATCACACCCTCCACCGAGATCGCGGAGATCCTGGCCACCGAATTGCCCAAGCGCGGCGGCGTTTTTATCCAGATGGAGGACGAGATCGCCAGCATCTGCGCAATCACCGGCGCTTCCCTGGCCGGGGCCAAAGCTTTGACCGCGACTTCCGGACCCGGATTTTCCCTGATGCAGGAAGGGATCGGCTTTGCCAAGATCACAGAAACGCCCTGCGTGGTGGTGAACGTCCAGCGGGTCGGGCCCTCGACCGGAATGCCGACCAGCTGCGCGCAAGGCGAATTGCAGCAATCACGCTGGGGCAGCCATGGCGACAGCCCGGCTATCGTTCTCTATCCCTACAGTGTGAAGGAATGCTACGAACTCACGATCCGGGCCGTCAACCTTTCGGAAAAATACCGCACCTGCGTGATCCTGCTGCTGGACGAAGTGCTGGGCCACATGCGCGAAGCGGTGCGGCTTCCGGACATGGCCAACGTGCGCGTGATCTCGCGCATCAAGCCAACCGTTCCGCCCCATTGGTACAAGCATTATGATGAAAACCAGAAATACCTCTCTCCCCTGGCCAGTTACGGCGAGGGCTACAGGTTCCACGTCACGGGGCTGACCCACGACGCGCTGGGATTTCCCACCAATAAACCGACTGAGGCGGCAGACATGATGGACCGCCTGCGCAAGAAGATCACCTACAACATCCGCGACCTGGTCCAGATCGAAGGCTATCAGATGGAAGACGCCAAGATCGCCATTTTCGCGGCCGGCATAGTCGCCCGCGCGGCCAAATCCGCGGTGGCGATGGCCCGCTATGAAGGCATTCCGGTGGGCCTCCTGCGCCCGCTGACGATCTGGCCCTTCCCCGATGACGCGGTGCGCAAGATGCTGCGCGACGTGGACATAGTGGTGGTGCCAGAGCTCAATCAAGGCCAGCTGGTGCGCGAGATCCAGCGCCTGGTCAAAGACCGCAGCGACAGCAAGCTGATCAAGATCCAGAGGGTGAACGGCAGGTTGATCTCACCCACAGATATCTTACGCAAATTGAGGGAGGTTATCTGATCATGGCCACAATACCGCAACGCGTCATTCACGATTACCTTCGCCACGACAAGAAATTCCCCCACGTCTGGTGCGCCGGCTGTTCCAACGGCATCGTACTCGGCTCGGTCATCCGGGCCCTGGCTGGCATGGACATCCATCGCGACGACATTGTCATGGTCTCCGGCATCGGCTGCTCCTCGCGCATGCCTGTTTACGTGGATTTCAACACCCTGCACACCCTGCACGGGCGCTCCATAGCTTACGCCACCGGAGTCAAGCTGCACAAGCCCTATCTGAAGGTGATAGTGGTCACCGGAGACGGGGATTGCACCGCCATCGGCGGCAACCATCTGATCCACGCGGCCCGCAGGAATATCGACCTCACCGTCATCCTGGTTAACAATAACATTTACGGCATGACCGGCGGACAATGCTCTCCCACGACCCCGCACGACGCGATCGCCACCACTGCGCCCTATGGTAACATCGAGCCGGATTTCAATGTCTGCGAGCTGGCCATGGGTGCCGGGGCTTCCTATGTGGCACGCACCACGGCCTTCCACACCCAGGAGACCCAGAAAATGGTCGCCGAAGCGATCGAGCATCCAGGCTTCGCCCTGATCGAGATCATCAGCGCCTGTCCGGTGATCTACGGCCGCCTGAACAAGAAAGGCGGAGCGCCGCAGATGATGAAGGACATGCGAGACAACTCGGTCCCTCTTTCCGCCGTGGCCAAGCTTCCTCCGGAAAAGCTGGAGGGTAAGATCGTCCGCGGTGTCCTGCGTAAGGAGGTCCGGCCTGAATTCTGCGCCCAGTACGCCGACTTGGTCAAACGGGTACAGGCCATGGGAGGTGAAGCATAATGAAGAACTATGAACTGCGCCTTTCCGGCAGCGGTGGCCAGGGCCTCATCCTGGCTGGAATTATCCTGGCCCGGGCAGCCGTTTTGGACAAATACCGCGTCACCCAGACCCAGAGTTACGGGCCTGAATCCCGCGGCGGGTCTTCACGCGCGGATGTCATAATCAGCGACCATGACATCTATTTTCCCGAGGCCACCAATTTCAACTGCCTGCTGGCCCTCACCCAGGAAGCCTGCGACAAATACCTCTTTGACCTGCGCGAGAACGGCATCCTGATCATCGACACCACCTATGTGAAAAACCTTGCTCTGGCCGCGGAAAACACCTATGAGCTGCCGTTCACGGAGATCGCCATCGAAAAGCTGGGCAGCCCGATCACGACGAACATCCTCTCGCTGGCCTTCCTGGTCAAGATAACCGGGATCGTGAAGGAAGCTTCGCTCAAGCAATCCATCGCCGAGACCGTCAAGCCGGCCTTCGTGGAGATCAACCACAAGGCCATGAAGCTGGGGTTCGACCTGGCCGCCAAATACGGTAAATAGGAGCTCCCAGCATGATCAAACATATCTCCCACATCGGCATCGCGGTCCAGGACCTGGACGAGGGAATCGCCTTCTATGAAAAGCTGGGCCTGGTTTTGGAAGGGACAGAGGAAGTGCCATCTCAAATGGTTAAAGTGGCCTTTTTCCCCTGCGGCGACACCAGGATCGAACTGCTGGCGCCGACCTCGGAAGACAGCCCCGTGGCCAAGTTCATCGAAAAAAGGGGCGAAGGCATCCAACACATCGCCTTTGCCGTCGACGACCTGCCCGAAGCATTGACCACAGCCAAGGAAAACGGGATCCGGCTCATCGACAAAGAACCCCGGCCCGGAGCCCATCATGCCGACATCGCCTTCCTGCATCCCAAATCAAGCTTGGGCGTGCTGATCGAATTCTGCAAGGAAAGCGAACACAAATAAACACTGACAAAACCCAACAATAAATGGCTGGCCAGCGGGCCGGCCTTTTTTGTATCCGCTGTTCCGGTTGCACTTTCACCCAACACATCCCGAACAACATTGGGAATGTGTTGGGCGAAATTACCAATGGAACAGCTTGATGTTCTGAGGGCGGAAGGGGAGCAAACAAAAACCCGGGAGCGAACTCCCGGGTTGGCTATCATTATGGATGTTGGCTTAGTTGATGGCGATCACGCGGTAGAACTTCCTGGTGGTCGCGGGAGTTGAGTATTCGATGTTGTTAGTGGTTCCCAGTTCCGTGTAGCCAGTGAACGGATCATCAGAATGTTCGATCCTGTAGCTGGAGGCTCCGTCCACGTCGTTCCAGGTCAGCCAGATCGTCTCGCCGATCCGTGTGATCGTGACCATAGGGCTTTCCAGGGATGCCACGTAAGGCTCGAAATCAGAGAGGAACCGGGCGGTGAAGAGGTTGCCTTCGGTAGAGCGGGAATTCGGCAGTCCGATGATGTTGACGGTCTCCACTGGCACTATAGTTCCGATGTAATCCACATCATAGAAGGTGGTGCGGAAGTTCATAGTGCCTGTGTTCATGGGATACATAATGCCGTTGGCGAAGGTGATTATCCCATCCGCCGTATCGAAAGTGATATTGGTGATCTTGACCAGTTCGGATTCGTAGTTCTCGAAGTTAGCCACCAGTTCAGCCAAAGTGATCACTTGCGGGATCACTGTGTTGTTGATTGAATATGGGGCCCCCGGATCGGCCAGCGGCGTGAACTGCTTCATTCCACCATACTCGGAAACCGTTCCGATGATGTTGATGATGCCGTTATATAGGTTATACGCGGTGGTAATGTGACCGGCAAGATCGTCGATCAGAATTCCGGCTGTGCTGTCCTGGATGTATTTCTGGTTGCGGAAGGTCTGCTGGAAAGTGAGCACTCCCACGCCGGTCAATCTGTATATGACACCAGGTGTTCCGGCTCTCAGGGCCGCGATCGTCGCCACATCAGTTGTGAAGATGTATTCAGCGCTTGCCACACCACTGGGAGTGTAGCCGGCCGCGTAGGCGATCGCCTTGAGTGTCGTTGTCTGGCTGATCATTACAGGAGCTGTATATACTGACCCGTTTGTATCGCTGGGGACGCTTCCGTCAGTGGTGTAATAGATCGTGGCATTCGGGGTCGCGGTGCTGATCGCCACATTAACCGGGGAATAGAATACTCCCCCCTGTGGAGCGAAGACCGGAGTTTCGGCCAGCGGTGTCCCGGGTGAGAAAGTGTGATATCCCAGGAAACTAAATGAATCGATAGGATAAACATCCCATTCCGTGCCCAGGGTAACAAAGGCCTCAGGACCTGTTCCGGTGGGATTTACAGTAACACCCTGCACTACAGTGGGTTTGCGGACCAGGGTCTTGTCCAGGGTGGAATAGCCGCCGTCGGCAGTCCACTGGGTTCCGGGATCATTTCCGATCACGCCGAAGATATCGACGTATTCTCCGGTGCTGATCTTGATCAGGGCAAGCGCGTCGTCGCCATTGAAAAAGGTTACCGTGCTGGTGACATCCGCGACGGCGAGTATGGCCGCGTTGGCAGACGCATTGGCGATCACATAAACATCACCGTGAGCAAGCATTCCGGTCATAACCAGAGTGTTTCCTGCCGTGGGTGACCCATTGGAATAGAGCTCGACCTTATAATCGCTCAGATCAACTGCCATTCCGGTTCCGTTGAATATCTCCAGGGCCTTGTTGCTGCTGCTTCCTTCGAGATATTCGGAGAAGAAGAGGTCGACCGCGTAATCTCCGGCGGGCGGGTTGGTCGTGCCAGAGATCGGAATTTCATAGGGGCTGGCGTTCGTGGAATTGTGCACGATCGATCCGTTAAAATTCCCTGCTGTCATGGAATTCAGCCGCACATACACCAGGCCGTTGAAGTTAAAAGGAAGCGTCAGCGTGGTTAACCAGGGATCAGAGCCTGTCGTGCTGAGTTCAAAGGGACTTTGCACGGTCACGATGATATCCGCGGACGCGTTGGTGGCGCTAAGGCTGTATGATTGAGCTGCTGACGGGGTCCCTTCTTCCTGGGTGAAAGCAGTCAGATTCGCGACGACGTTCCAGACGACATCCGGAGCAAGGGTCTCGCCTTCCACGAACACAGTTTGCTCGGCCGCTCCCGGGCTGTTGTGAGTGATGTTTCCGCCATGCGTTCCCACTTCAATTCCCACCAGGCGCACATAGATGGGGCCGGAGAAAGTCGAGGCGACCTGGATCGTGCTGTCCCAACCAGTGGTTGAACTGGTCGATACCTCGAAATCTGCGGGGGCTACGATCGTGATCGGGCCGGTCAGATGCAGCCCGCTAAGCTGATAGCTGCTTACCTCTTCAGAGGGGATGCCGGCAATGTTGACCAGGGGATCAGGAGTGCCGGAGACGATGATCTCCGGCGTGGGAGGAGCTTCGCCGCTCCAGAGGATCGCCCAGTCGTTGGTAACCCGGATACCGTCAATTTGCGCGATGGGAGT
The DNA here is from genome assembly GCA_019429425.1 of Candidatus Syntrophosphaera sp. Classification (NCBI taxonomy): domain Bacteria; kingdom Pseudomonadati; phylum Candidatus Cloacimonadota; class Cloacimonadia (SeqCode); order Cloacimonadales (SeqCode); family Cloacimonadaceae (SeqCode); genus Candidatus Syntrophosphaera; species Candidatus Syntrophosphaera sp. Next base: position 4,673 of record JAHYIU010000048.1, on the reverse strand, counting down.
ATATGTACCCTGTCTGATGGCAAAGGAACCGATATTGGCAGCATCAGTACCCGCCACATCGGCTGCCGTGATCTGCGGTGCAGGCTCAGTTGCGCCGATCGTGGGGTTGATCCACATGTAAACTTCGTCATTGGTGGGTCCAGGATTGATGACATACTTGAGCACGACCAGGTAGGTGGTGTTCAGAGCATAGTCGTATGTATCGCCAGTCCAGACGGCTGTAGCAACCGCTCCCGCTTTCGTGAGGCCGAAGCGAAGGTTGTCCTCGGCATTCTTTTGCACGAAAAATCTACCCTTGAAATCGGTCCCGATGTTTTGCGGCCCCATATGGACGATGTAATCTCCTGTCGTGTTCGGTAATGAACTGGCATTGAACAAGAAGGCTGTATACACCGTGCCGGAAGTTTGGACCTCAAAATTTCTGTGAACGTCTTCCGCGCTGCCAGAGAAGACAGTTTGCGCACTGTTGCCGGAAGCTGGGGGATAATTTGGATAAACCAATCCGGTTGTTCCCACAACCGCGGGTTGCGTACCCGCACCGCTATGAGCTATCCAGCCGTTGTCCGTAAGCAAAGTGCCAGCCGTATAGTTGAAGTTCTCTTCCATGAATATGGTCGGCCCAACTACATCGGTCACTTCTCCGCTAACCGGCAGATCGACCTGAGTGGCGCCAGAGCTGGTGTGGGTGATGTTTCCGCCATAAATGCCGATCGTGGTTCCGGTCAGTCGGACATAGACCAATCCGCTGAAAGACGGAGGAACCGATGCGTTGGAGGCATAGGAAGAACCGTCGGTTGAGAGCTCAAATCCCGCCGGAGCGGCGATATTAATATTCGCGGTGAGGAATTGTCCGGCCAAGGTGTAGCTTTGGGCTGGAGATGGAGTTCCCACTTCGGTTGTGAAGGCAGACAGATTGCCGGTCACACTGATCAGAGGAACCGGATCAGACACCGTTCCGCTGACAGCTTTGTCGACCTGGTCCGCGCCGGTGCTGGTGTGCGTGATATTGCCGGAATAACTGCCAGCGGCGCTTCCTGTCAGGCGGACATAGACGGGTCCGTTGTAATCCAAAGCCAGGGTCTGGGCTGTTGTGTAGAAGGTCACGTCATCAGTGGAAATGGCGAAGCCGTTTGGTGGCGTGACGACGATGCCCTCGGTCAGGTTGCTGCCTATCAGCGTGTAACTTTGTGAAGCTGAGGGAGTTCCGGTATAGGCGCTAAATTCCTCGAGGGTCCCGATCGCGGAAATCATTGGAATTGTGGCAGTGTAGCCAGTCCAGGCAACATTGTCGATAACCACTTGTCCATCCGAGTTGTTCACGTTGATGAATTTCAGAACGAAATCTCCGGGCACATTAACGACGATCGGTCCGGAGTTCAGGATCACTCCCTGCTGGGCTAATGAAGTTACATTGCCCACCACAACATCATTGACGAGCACATTCAGGTTCACAGTTGTGGAAAAAGCTTGGGAATAGTCGAACGATATTGTTCCAATACCACCACTTATGGTACCTGAATAGACATTGGATTGAGGAGTTCGATTGCGCCCAATCATGATGGCTTTTGCAGTTATCTCATAATCTCCCCGGCACTGTTCGTAAGTCCAGTTGGAGCCATCCTGTCCCAGAAACGTACCGTCTGCATAGGCGGTACCGGTTAGAGTCAAGTTTTCGAATGTCTCCAAACCCTGCGCCCAGACAATTCCCAGTCCGAGCACGAGGCTAAACACCAATAATAGTTTTCTAAGCATGTTAATCTCCTTGCTTAAGTCTTTTTTAGGTCAATCTCATGATGCCGGAGTCTCTATCCGGCATCACAAATTACTGCAAAACGGTAAAACACTTGTCCGCCCGGCCTTTGAAGGAGCAAGGCAATGACAGGCCAGGATATAAATCAGTACCGGGCGATCCCCGATATGGATAAATCTCCATAAATACCAAGATAACTAAACGCCCCCAATCCGTCAATTTATTTCTAGGATATTTTGATGTCCTGATCCCCCGCCCAAGTGCTCAAAACAGATCGGATAATGGCTTTGCCCGCGCCCGTGCTTTGGATTATCATATCTGTAAAAAAATCAATGCAAAGGACATCCACATGACGACATCCGAAAATCCCCTGCTGAGGCAGCAGAACGACCACCGTTTGCAAGCCATACCCTTTCCGGAGATCAAGACGGAGCATTTCCTTCCCGCGGTTGAAGAGGCTTTGAAGCTTGCCCGGGAAGAGATCGAAACCCTCAAGAGCAATCCCGCTGAGCCGGATTTTGAAAACACCATCCTCGCCCTGGAACTGAACGGCGAAGTGCTGGACTATGTTACCACCATATATTACAATCTCCTTTCAGCTGAGTCGGACGCTGAGTACAAAGCCCTGGCGCAACAGATATCCCCGCTGCTGGCGGAATTCAGCAGCAGCATTTCCACCGATCCGGCCATCTTTGAGCGGGTCAAAAAAGTCTATGAACAGGAAGTTGCGGGCCAGGCCAAACCAGCCTTGCCGCAGGACCTGGATGACAAGGAAGCGCTGAAGAAAGCCGAACGCTACCGCCTCGTGGAACGGGTTTACAAAGGCTTCATCCGCGGCGGCGCCATGCTGAGCCCGGAAGACAAGGCCAAACTCACCCAGATCAACATGGAAGCCTCCAAACTCAGCCCCAAATTCAGCGACAACGTCCTTGGCGCCACCAACGCCTGGGAACTGCACATCACGGATCCCAAGGACTTGGAAGGCATGCCGAAGAGCGCTCTGGCGGGCGCCGCGCACCTGGCCAAGGTCAAAGGCAAGGACGGCGGCTGGCTGTTCAATCTGCAGCCCTCCAGCATGATCCCGCTATTGACCTATTGCAAGAACCGCGAACTGCGCCGCCAGATCCAGACCGCCTATGCCTCCCGCGCTTTCAAAGACGATTTCGACAATCAGGCCAACATCAAGCGCATCCTGGAACTGCGCGAACAGCGCGCCCATCTGCTTGGCTACAAGAGCCACGCGGATTTCGTTCTGGAGGACCGCATGGCGGAATCCTTCCAGACGGCCTCCGCTTTCCTGGAAAAGATCTACGCCGTGGCCTATCCGGCGTCCCTTAAAGAATATCAGGAAGTGGCGGATTTTGCCCGCGAGACCGATGGCATCACAGATTTCCAGCCCTGGGACATGAGCTATTACTCGAACAAACTCAAGGAGCAGCGTTACGCTTACGATCCCGAGGAACTGCGCCCCTGGTTCAAGGTGGAAAACGTTTTGGAAGGCCTGTTCAGCGTGGCCAAACACATCTACGGAATCGAGGTCAAGCAGGTTTTCGACGTGCCCGTCTACCATCCGGATGTGACCACCTGGGAAGTTTATGACAAGGCCGGAAGCTTCCTCGGGCTGATGTACATGGACCTCTTCCCCCGTGAAACCAAGCGCGGCGGGGCCTGGCAAACATCCTTCCAAAGACAGGGCCTGCATTCCGACGGCCTGCGCCGGCCCCACGTATCCATCGTGGCATCGCTGACCCCCTCAACAGAAGACCAGCCTTCGCTTCTGCGCCTCGATGAAGCGCGTACCATCTTCCACGAATTTGGCCACGCGCTCCATTCACTGCTTACTGATGGTTACTACAAAGGACTTTCGGGCACCAGCGTGCTCTGGGACTTTGTGGAACTGCCGAGCCAGATCATGGAAAACTGGCTGCTCGAGGAAGAGGCGCTGAACCTCTTCGCGAAACACTACGAAACCGGGGAACCCCTGCCCAAGGAACTGCTGGACAAGGTGATCGCCGCCAGGAATTTCCAGGCCGGGCTTGCCAACCTGAACCAACTCCGCTACGGATCGCTCGATTTTGCCTGGCATACCACTCCACCCGAGCAGATCAGCGATATCGACGCCTTTGAAAAGCAGGCCACGCAACGCTTCCAGGTGCTGCCTCCCATCCCGGGAAGCAATATGTCCTGCGCCTTCGCCCACATCTTCGCCGGAGGCTATTCCGCCGGCTACTATTCCTATAAATGGGCCGAGGCACTGGAAGCTGATGCCTGGAGCCTCTTCCAGGAAAAGGGAATCTTCAACCCCGAGGTCGCCGGTTCCTTCCGCAAATACATCCTGGCGCGCGGAAACGCCTTCCATCCAATGGACCTGTTCGTCGCCTTCCGGGGCAGGAAACCCGATCCAGACGCCCTGCTCAAACGGGATGGCCTGATCCCCGAACAAGCCTGACGGTATATTTGACCAAGAACGCCGGCCCTAAAAAGCCGGCGTTTTTTTTGGATGCGTGGGAAAGTGGAAGCGTGGAAGGGTGTAACACTGGCTTTAGCCGGTGTTACGACCCCATTATTCATTCTTCATTCCTTCATTATTAATTGAAAAAATCCCCTCCCGCCATCCCTCTGCCAGATACACACCAAGGCGTCGCAGCCCCCGCCAGGGCGGTCATTGACTAGAACACTCCGGTCAGGTCGTCGTAGGCGCTCACGCTGTCCAGCAGGTCGTTGTCGATCGCGGCCTTGAGCGTATCCACCACTCCCAGGCCCACGGTGCCGATGTCGCTGGCGGTCAGGCTGGCCAGGTCGACGTGCTCGGAATCCGCCTTCTGCCAGGCGTACATCAACTTGATGAAGATGGCGTAGGCAGTGGGCGGCAGCTTGGTCTTGGGCACGTTCTGGCTGCCGTTGCGCTGGCTGTAGCTCTTGA
>JAHYIU010000047.1 GCA_019429425.1 Candidatus Syntrophosphaera sp. | reverse complement strand
ATCACTGGGATTGTAGAGCCTGGCGCAGTTGGGCTGGCTGTGCGCGTAGGTCGTTGAAGCATAGGTTCCCACAAACGCTGATGTGGAGGTCGACTGGACGATGCTGTTCCAGTCGATGGGCAGGGCGGGAGGGGCAACCCCGTCGAAGCTTTGCGCATAGGGCAGGGAGTTGATCTGGGTGTCGATGCAGTTTCCGGCCAGGGAGACGGTGTGGGTCTGGCGGGCCATGTTGTCCACGATGGTGATGGTGGCGGCGTGGGGCCCTTCGGCCGTGGGCAGGTAGTTCGCGGTGAAGGTGATGGTCTCGCCGAACGCGATCGTGGCGGGGAAGCCCGGCAAGCCGGCCAGGGTGAAGAAGGGGCTGCCGGCAATGCTGATGGAGCTCACGGTCAAAGGCCCTCCGCCGGCGTTGCTGATGATGAATTGCTGCTGGAAGGCGTTGTTGATCAGGACGGTGCCAAAATCGCGGCTGGTGGGCGTGATGGCAAAGATCGGCGTGCTGCCGATGGCGGCCAGGTGGAAGGTGGTCATCGGGAACTGGCCGGAAAGGGTTCCCGCGGCTGAGGGCGCGTTGGGATCGTAGTTCACGGTGTTGGAGGTCAGCTTGCGGGCCCGGTTGGCCCCCACGGTCTGGACGCGGAAATCGTCGCCGGTATTGAAATTCTGGGTGTCCATGGGGCGGTTGGCATAGAGCACGAGGTTGCCGCTGGTGTATTCGAACGGGGTCTGCAGCGGGATGGTGACCGTGTTTTCGCCCGAGGGATAGGTGATGTTGCCGTCATAGACGAGGGTGAGGTTCCCAGGAGGCAGGATCCAGCCTCCGGAGAGGTCGGGCAGGGAGGTCTGGCCCAGCCAGATCTTGGTGGGCTTGTTGGGCAGGTTGGTCACGAAGTTGTTGTAGAAGCTCAAGGCGGTGATGCTGCCGAACATTTCCAGCTCCGAGGGATAATAGAGGCACTGGAAGAGGCTGTTGTTGTAGTAGAAATCCACGGGGCGGCCTTCCACGGCGGTTCCGTCGCCCACGGTCACGGCCACCACGCCTTCCGGCATCACGCTGATGTTCAGGGGCTGGGTCGAGTCGTTGGCTGGCAGGGCGTCTCCGGGCAGGGCGACGCGGCCGGTGAGGGCCAGCGGCCCGGGAGTGGAGGGGGTCCAGACGATGCTGAAGGTGTGGGTTTGGCCGGGGGTCAGGGTCACACCCGGAACCGAGGCCAACTCGGTGGTCCCGGCCATGAGCTTGACTGTGTAGGCCGTGCCCTGCTGGGTGGTGGTCCCGGTGTTTTGCACCTCCACCTGATAGGTGGCGGGCAGGTTCACCGAGGGGGTCGTGGTGCCGCTCAGGCTGAGGGCGGCCAGGTCGAGCCGCAGGATGCGGATCAGGTTGGAAAAGGCGGCCACGCTGGGCACGTTGTTCGTGTAGATCGCCTTCACTGCCCACTTGTAGTTGCCGTCTGGCAGGGCGGCCCAGCCGGTGTCCACGAAGGCAGTGTCCGCAATGGCGGCTGGGGTGAGCTGGACCCAGGAGCCTTCGTTTCCTTCGTTGCCCTGGAGGAGGCGCCAGACCCTGTAGCCCGTGAGGATCCGCTCAGTGCGGGGTTGGCGGGTCGCGGCGTCACGGCTTGGGATCAAGCGTCCGGGACTGAGGTCGCGCCGTTCCCTGAGGGCGGCCCCGGCTGTTTCCGAAAGCCCTGGCGTTACCGCGGGAGCTTCGGAATGGGCATAATTCACGGTCCTGCCCCGGGAGGGGCCGACATAGAGATCATCGATGTACCAGCCGGCATAGGAAACAACGGTTGTGGCATACCACTCAAAGCTGATCTCCACGGTGGCCTGATTGGCATAGGCGGCCAGATTGACCGTGAGTTCCTGCCAGGGCATGAACACCGCTTGGGAACTGGAGCCCCACACAGTGGCTCCATTAACCTTGATCAGGCCGTAATCCCAGGTGTTGTAGCCGTCCATGTAGTGCCAGAAGCTCAACACGGGGTTGTTGATCCCGGAGAAGTTGAAGGTCTTCCTCAGGTAGGACCAGTCCCCGCAATTGCTGTATCCACCTTCAAGCACTGTGCCCCACATGCCGGTTCCGCTGTGGGCTGAGGCGGGAGGCTGGTCCACATAGGTGTCGATGTCCACATAATTGGCAACGTTGTAATCATTGCCCCACTCCCAGTCTCCAAATCCGCTGGAGACCCAGCCGCCGTCGTCGAGTTCAAAATCGGAGAAAGGCCCGCCGGTGGAGCCTGGGGTGTACCAGGTGAGCGAAACCTGGGTCTGGGCGAGGTTTTCCACCGCTTCGACACCCGCTGGCGGCAGGGCGATCTCGTTCATGGTCAGGGTGCCCATGTCATGGTTTGAGCCACCGACGCTGATCGTTCCGGAGAGGTCCTGATAGCCCGTCTTGACAAAGCTGTAGTTGTAGTTGTTGCCGGAAAGGACGCCGCTGATCATGAACTGGCCCAGGGCGTTGGTCGTGCCGGTGTAATCCAGAGGGCCGTCCAGGGTGATCTCCACACCCGCCAGACCGACCGTGGGCTGGTCGCTGCCCACCACGGTCCCGCTGACGTTCACGGTCACCGAGGGCGTCAGGATGAAATTCAGGGTGGTGGTCTCATCGGCCACCAAAACCACGGGCAGGTTCTGGGTCTCATAGCCCAGCTTGCTGGCGGTGACGGTGTAATTGCCCGGCTGGAGGAAGGGGAAGCTGTAAGCCCCGTTGAAGGCCGTGACGGTGGAATAGGTGGTTCCGTCGACCACGATGCTCACATCCGCCACGGGATTTCCGCCGGAGGTCACCACACCCTGCAGGGCGGCAAATCCGCTGGTGACAAAGGAGAATGAGGTTTTGGCAAAGGTCCCGGAAAGAGTGCCGGCCGCTGAGGGGGCCAGGGGATCGTAGGCCACTGAGTCGGATATGAGCTTGCGGGCCCGGTTGGTGCCCAAGGTCTGGGCCTGGAAGTTATCGCTGCTGCTGTAATAGACCGTGTCCATGGGACGCTGGGCATAGAGCAGGAGGTTGCCAGCGGTGTAGGAGAACGGGGTTTGCAGGGGTATGGTGATGGTATTCTGGCCGGAGGGGAAGTCGATGTTGCCGTCGTAAACGAGGGTCAGGCCATCCAGGATCCAGCCTCCGGAGAGGTCGGCCAGGTCGGTTTGGGCCAGCCAGAATTTGCAGGGCATGTTGGGCAGGTTGGTCACAAAATTGTTGTAGAAAGTGAGGGCGGTGACGTTTCCGTAGACGTTGAGCTCGCTTTGGAAATAAAGCGCCTGGTGGAGGCTGTTTTTGTAATAGAATTCCAGGGGGACGCCCTCGGCCAGGTTGCCTTCGCCAATCGTGACCATCAGAACTCCGGCGGGCTGGACGGCGATGTTCAGGACCGGGCTCTGGTCGTTGGCGGGATTCTGGTCTCCGGGCAGGATCACCTTGGCATAGATGGCCAGCGGGCCCTCTACCGTGGGAGTCCAGACCACAGGAATCTGGACCGTCGCGCCGGGAGCGCAGGCGACCCCGGCGGCGGTGGCAAGCTCGGTCCCGTCGGAGCTGTATAGCTTCACAGAGTAGGCGCTCTGCGGGTTGGTGCCCCAGTTGAAGACCGAGGCGGTGTAGGTGGTGGCCGCGTTCACAGCCGGAGTCGTATTCCCCGTCAGGGCGGTGCAGGCCAGGTCATCGGCGGCGATCAGCTCCAGGATGACGTCGTCAACGTAAAAGGTGCGTCCGGTTCCGGCCGTATCGTGCTTGATCGCCATGAAAGTGCCCGTGCCGGTGTAGCCATTGAAGGGGACGACGTATTCCAGCCAGGCGGTGGTGGGTGTGATCGTGCCGACCTGGGTGAATGTGCTGGCATCGGTGGGATCGGTCATCACCCCGAAGCTCATGGTGTAGTTCGAGCCGCCGCCCTTCACCCAGAGCTTGAGGCGCACCGAGTTCACCGGGATCGCCGGGGCCAGGGGCGGGGCGATCAGAAACACCTCGTTTCCAGCCGTGGCGCCATTGTACATGCGCACGCTATTGGGAGCGGAATGGGGTGAACTGGTATAGGTCACAACGACGGCGGTCGTGCCGTTGACCGTGATCAGGCTTCCCCAATCAAGGGGCAGGGCCGGGGCGGTGACCGCGTCGAAGTTCTGCGTGTAAGGCAGGGCGGTGATCTGGGTGTCGATGCAGTTTCCAATCAGGGAAACCGTGTGGGGAACGCGATTGGCCAGGTTGTCCGTGATGGTGATGGTGGCGCTGTGCGCCCCCTCGGCGGTGGGCTGGTAGCGCCCGATGAAGGTGGCGGTCTGGCCTGTGGTCAGGCTTACGGGCAAAGTGGGCAGGTTTTGCAGGCTGAAGAACTGGCTCCCGGCGATGGCGATGCTGTTTATCACCAGAGTCCCGCCCCCGGCGTTCATGATGCTGAAGGTCTGGTCTGTGCTGGAGTTTATCAGCACAGTGCCATAATCCCTGCTGGCTGGGATCACGCTGAAATAGGGGTCATCCCCCAGAGGCGTCATGTGCAAAGAGGTCTTGGCAAAGGTCCCGCTTACCGTGCCCACTGTCCCGGGATTGGTGGGATCGTAGTTGACGCTGTCTGAATACGCGTTGCGGGCGCGATTGGTGCCGATGGTCTGGCCTTTGAAATAGTCCAGGGAACTGTAGTAGCCGGTGTCCATCGGGCGGTTGAACATCACCACCAGGTTGCCGCTGGTGTAGGGAAAGATGGTCTGCAGCGGGATGGTGATGGTATTCTCGCCCGGAGGGTAGGTGACGGTCCCGTCGAAAACCTGGGTGAGTTCGGTCGCGGGGATCCAGCCTCCGCTGAGGTCGGCCAGGTTGGTGGTGCCCAGCCAGATCTTGGTGGGCATGTTGTTCAGGGTGGCAGTGCTGAAATTGTTGTAGAGCGTGATCGCCGTTACGTTGCCGTACATACCGATCTCGGTGGGGAAATAGAGGGTTTCGTTGAGGCTGTTGCGATAATAGAAATCCAGCGGCATCCGGATGTTGGCACTGCCGTCTCCGATCGTCACCACGATCACTCCGGCTGGCATCACTGTCACATTGAGCACACTGGTGGTGTTGTTGGCGGGGTTCTCGTCCCCCGTCAGGACCACCCTGCCGCGCAAGGCCACAGGGCCCTGGGCCGTGGGAGTCCAGGCCACCTGGACAGGTGTGGTGGCCCCGGAGGCGATGGCCGGTCCGGCGACGCTGGCCAAGACGTTGTCGCTGGCGTCGATCAGTTGCACCGTGTAGGTGCTTTGGGCGTTGCTGCCACGATTGTAGATGGAAACCGTGTAATTGGAAGGCGTGTTGACCGAGGGGGTCAGGTTACCGGAGATCCCGGTGGCGGCAAGGTCGTTATCCGCGGGCACCGGAGGCAGGAAAACGTACATGTTGCCGGTGAGGAAGGGAATGTGGGTCCCGTTGATCTGGTTGAATTCGGCCGTGGTGGAATAGGTCGCTGAAGGAGAGGCGGGAGTGACGCTCAGAAAGTTTCCGGCCACGGCGCCTGAGAGCCCGATGGAAGCGGAAGCGCTGGTCCCGGGAGTGCCTGCCATCGTGCCATAGATGAATTCTATCCGGTTTGAGCCCTGGTAGAGTTTGATCTGGAAATTGACCAGGTTGGTGGTGCTGTAATACCATTTCATGCTTTTGAACTGGACGGTCAACACCTGGTTGGGCGAGGTTCCGCTCAGTTGATAGCCCACCTGGCCATCGCCGTCGTTGGTCTTCAGGTCGTCCCAAAGCGCTCCCAGGATCAGGGTCTGGGTGGTGAGGTTATTGCTCAGAGAGGCCGTGGATGAGGGATTCAAGGTGATGAAGCCGTTGGAGTTGGCCTTGAACTGGGTATAGGGGTTTTCATCGAACATGAAAGTGAAACCCAGTTCGATCACTGAGGACATCGAATCATCGACTCCCGGTCCGTGGATCTGGGTGGGAGCGGTCAATTCAGTGTAAGTGCCAGCGCTTTGCTGGAAGCTGTAATCGGACAAAGCCGCCCAACCCAAAGCGCAGAGCAGGGTCAAAGCCGCCACAAAGATAATGTTTTTCATCTTGTTCTCCTTCGCAATGCGAATAAAAGTCATCTGATCGATATTGAGCAGATCCGCTCAAACATCAAATTCCCATATTATTGGAGGCCGGAAATCAAGTCAATCTATTTGTTCAAGGGGGAAAGCGGTGCGAGAGAATCCCCCGGCCAGAGGGGATCTGGTGCTCCCAGCCATTGCCTTGGCCTCTAACTGGCTTGATTTCGGTCAGCGATCGTCGTGGGCCGTGACCCGGTAGAAACCTCTGGGGCCGGAGGCGCCTCCCAGATGCAGCCAGGAGGTGGAGCCGATGTTGGCCTGCAGGAGGGTGAATCCGGAGAGGGGGTCGGGTGAATGGAAAAGGTTGTAGCGCTCGGCGCCGGGAACGCTGTCCCAGCCAATTTGCAGGTCGTCCCCCAGCACCTCGAGGGTGAAGCAGACAGGGGCCCTGGGTTTGGCCAGGTCTGGCCTGTGTTGATGTTGTTGGCCCGCAACAGGACGCGCTGGACCCCGTTTTCGCTGAAGCTGTTGCCAGGGCCAAGATCTTCTGCCCGCTGAGCGTTGTTTTTCACGTGGAGCCAGAAACCTGGGCTGGGCGTGGCTGAATTGGCCGTGAACAAAACGGGTTAGGCCTGGGTGCCGTTGATCACCAGGTTTCCGTTCAAACTGGAAGAGGACGGGCTGCCGATGATCAACTGCCTGCCGGCGTTGAACTTGACCACCACACCCGCCTCCACGTTCAGGACCGGCGAGGAGCCCTGCGCAGTAACGTCCCCGGTGACAATATAGACCCCATCACTGGCCGGGAAGGTGCGCCCCAGGGTTACGCTGCTGCTCACCGTACCACTGATGTTGGCGCTGGCCGGCAGCAGGGCAAAACATAAAACAAAGAAAAGTGCGATCGTCAGAGCTTTCATTGTTCTCTCCCGTTTATGGCGGAGCTTGAATAGTCCGCTATTTTGGTTTGTTATCCCTTAATTATCAAAAGATTGCCCTGTCAAGAAAAAGAATCCCCAAATTGGCCGGCGCGCGGATTAAATTGTTGACAAAAGTGAACACTGTCAATTCTGGTCTACTATAAATCGCCATCCCCCGCAAGACGGGGCTGGCCGGAAAATGAACGTAATATCAAGGATATAGAATGAAACAGGACCTGATACGCAACTTCTGCATCATCGCCCATATCGACCATGGCAAATCCACGCTGGCGGACCGCTTTCTGGAAACCACCCACGTGGTGGGCAAGGTGGATATGGCGCAGGTGTTGGACAGCATGGACCTCGAGCGGGAAAAGGGGATCACGATCAAGAGCCACGCCATCCGGATGATCCACAACTATCAGGGCCAGGACTACATCCTCAATCTGATCGATACACCTGGGCATGTGGATTTTTCCTATGAGGTGAGCCGCGCGCTGGCTTCCTGCGAAGGCGCCATACTTCTGGTTGACGCTTCCCAGGGCATCGAGGCCCAGACCATGAGCAACCTTTATCTGGCTTTGGAAAACAACCTGGAAGTACTCCCTGCGCTGAACAAGATCGACCTGCCCAAGGCGGACGTCGATGGCACGCAGCACGATCTTAAAGAGATCCTGGGCTGCGCGGAAGAGGACATCCTGAAGGTGAGCGCCAAGGCGGGAACGGGGATCTCGGAGCTGCTGGACGCCGTAGTGGAAAGGCTTCCCCATCCCCAGGGCGATCCGGACGCCCCGCCCAAGGCCCTGATCTTCGACAGCTATTTCGACATGTACCGCGGAGTGGTGGTATTGGTGCGCCTGTTCGACGGATCGCTGCACAAGGGCGACCGGATCAAGCTCTTCGCCACGGAACGGGAGTACGACATCGAGGAGATCGGCCACCTGGGGCTGAAATTTTCGCCACAGAAGGAACTGACGGTGGGTGAAGCAGGCTACATTATCGCCAACATCAAGGAGGTGGCGGACGCCCGGGTGGGCGACACGATCACCCTGGCCAAAGGCGGCTGCGCGGAGTCCCTGCCGGGCTTCATGGAGCCGAAGCCGATGGTCTATTCCGGCATCTTCCCCATCAACGGCGAGGACTATGAAAACCTGGTGGATTCGATCGCCAAGCTCAAGCTCAACGACGCCTCCCTGGTCTATGAAAAGGAAAATTCCGCCGCCCTCGGCTATGGCTTCCGCTGTGGATTTTTGGGGATGCTGCACCTGGAGATCGTGAAGGAGCGCCTGCTGCGGGAATACAACATCCCCATCATCGCCACCACGCCAAGCGTCCGCTTCCTGATCAAGCTCAAGAGCGGCGCCGAACTGGAAGTGCACAACCCCATCGATTTTCCCGATCCCACCTTCATCGAAAGCATAGAAGAGCCCTACATGGACACCGAGATCATCGTGCCCACGGACTACATCGGCAACATCATGAAGCTGGCCCAGGAACGCCGGGGCATCCAGAAAAACATCCAGTACATCGATGAGAAGCGGGTGTCGCTGCATTATGAAATGCCCCTGATCGAGATCATCTTCGACTTTTACGACAAACTCAAGACCGTCAGCCGCGGCTACGCCTCGCTGGATTACGCTTTCAAGGATTTCCGCGTCTCCCGCGTGGCCAAGGTGGACATCCTGATCAACGGCGAAAAGGTGGACGCCATGAGCTTCATCTGCCATCAGGACAAAGCCCACAACTGGGGCAAAAGCGTCACTGACACCCTGGCTGAGGTGATCCCCCGCCACCTGTTCAAGATCGCCCTCCAGGCAGCCATCGGGGGCACGATCATCGCCCGGAGCACGATCAATCCGATGCGCAAGGACGTTTTAGCCAAGTGCTACGGCGGGGACGTGAGCCGCAAGCGCAAGCTGCTGGACAAGCAGAAGGAAGGCAAAAAGAAGATGAAGGAGATCGGCTCCGTCAACGTGCCCCAGGAGGCCTTCCTGGCCGTGCTGAAGGCGGACCGGGGTTAGGGCTCCATGAAAGGCTGGCTGGCCGCTCTGCTGGCATTGCTTCTGGGAATGGCCTGCCAGGCCTTGATCGTCGAGAAGATCAGCCTGGAGGCCAATTTTCCCCTGGACAGGGAGCAATTACTTCAAGCGGCAGGTTTGCGGACCGGCGAGGAATACGACCCGGCCGCGGTGAACGCCTCCATAGCGGCGATGCAGAGCTTGCTGCAGGCCCGGGGCCATCCCTTTGTGCGCATACCCCTGCCGGAACTGATCCCGCTATCCTCCACGGGAATGGAACTCTCCTTCCGCCTCGAGGAGCTTGTGCCCGCAGACGGGGCCGCGCTGCGTTTCTCCGGCCTGCGCTATTTCACCGAGGCCAAGCTGCGCGAACTGCTTCTGCTGGCAGACGGACAGCGGGTCGCGATTTCCGAACTCCCCGCCTTGATGGACCGGATCCTGGACCAATATCACCGGCGGGGCTATCTCTTTGCCTCGGTCCGGCTCGATTCCCTGGCCCTGGAGGAGGGATTTTCCGCCTGGCTCGGGATCAGCGAAGGCCGCCCCCTGCGGCCGGAAAACTACTATTTCCAGGGCAACACCTACACCCGCGACAATACCCTGGTCAAGCTGGCCGGACTCAGCCAGGCCGGCGTGATCACCCCCGCCCTGCTCCGGACCGCGGAGGAGAACATCCTGCGCAAGAGCTATATCAACGCCTGCCGGGTCGAGCCGCTCGATCCCTCCAGCATCCTGATCCAGATCGAAGAAGGAAAGATGACCTATCTGGAAGGAGTGCTCGGCTTTACTCAACTGAGGGATAAAACCGAGCTGACCGGACTGATCAACCTGCAGTTCCTGAACCTCTGGGGCAGCGACCGCTCCCTTGGCCTTAATTGGCGCCAGAATCCCTTCAGCAGCCTGCTCCAGCTCAACTATCACGAGTCCGGTCCCACTTCTTTCCCGCTCTCGGCCGATCTTTCCCTCAGCCGCGTCGTCCAGGATTCCACCTGGATCAGGTCTTCCCTGGCTACCGACATCTATTCCTACGGGACCAGCCAAAAATACGGGCTGGAACTTGCCCTGGAGGGGATCGCACCCGGAACACGACGACCGATCCAAGTGGAAAATTCAGCCAGACGCAGCATCGGGGTTTTCTGGCGACTGGATACCCGCGACCAACTGCTGAATCCCAGCCGGGGAGCGCAAACCAACCTCACCTATCGCGTTCGGTTTTCCGACACGGACGAGCGTTGGACAAATGCGTTGGAAGCCAGCCACACCCATTATCTGGGCCTCAGCCAGCGCTGGACCTTTGCCCTGGGCCTGCATCTGCGCAGTCTCGCTGACAGCACCGCTGCTGATTATTCTCTCTACCGCCTGGGCGGATACAATTCCTTGCGCGGCTTCCGGGAGGAGGAGTTCTCCAGCTGGCGTTTGGGATGGACAAACCTGGAACTGCGCTACCTGATCAATCCCGGTTCCAGGATCTACCTGTTTTACGACCACGGCATCCTGGCCTTATCCAAGAATAAACTACGGAGCGATCTCTTTGCCCCGGGTCTGGGGATCAAGGTCCGAACCCGCCTGGGGATCCTGAGTATTGAGTACGGCTTGGGACACAGGGAAAACGGCTTTGCCGATCTGGGGGCTGGAATGGTCCATGCCGGGCTCGACACCAGTTTCTGAAAAAAATAACTTGCCAAAATTATCACCCCCCATATGTTGGCTCCCAATACATCAGTACATAGTTGTGAGTAAGGACTGTGTGAGAGGCTGCTAAAGGCTTTGCGGCCTGCCGCCCCTCTCAAGCAAATAGCCCGGCAAGGCTCTAAACTGTCCAAACTAAAATCGAAAACAAATCAAATCAAAAAAATATGGATTCTACTTATGGAGGAATCAAAATGAAAAAACTCGTTCTTATTGCCCTTATCGCTATGATGCTCATCGGCATGTTGGCGTTCACCGGCTGCAAGACCCAGCAGGAAGAAGTTGTCGTAGAAACCGAAGAAGTGACTGAAGACACTCAAGCCACAGTTGATTCTTTGGTGGAGAACATCGACGCCGCAACAGCCGAAATCAAAGATGTAGTTAACCCCTAAGCATTGATTAACTACTAATAGCGCAGTCCTTAAAAAAACGGGTGTCCATCTGGATGCCCGTTTTTTCTTGTTCACAATTTACGCCCCATTCCGCCCTTTTTCCCAGCCTGCTCACCACTTGCCCACCACTGCCTGAGCACCCCCTCAGTGAGCGGGTTCTCAGGCAGTGGTGACTGTGTGGTGAGCAGGCTGGGCAAAAGGGGGATCTGGTTTGCTGACAGGCTACAACAACAGCGCTGTAAAGATGGCCTTTAGCGGCCTTCGCGTTCCTTGTCCCGTTCGAGGTCTTTCTTTTGCAGGGTTTCCCGCTTGTCATAAGTCTTTTTGCCCTTCACGAGGGCGATGACGACTTTGCAGAATCCCCTATCATCGATACTGATCTCCAGAGGAACGATGGTCATGCCCTGTTCCTCGGTTTTCACCCTCAGGCGGCGGATCTCGTGCTTATGCAGGAGCAGCTTGCGTTTGCGGCTGGGATCGTGGTTGAAGTGGGAGGCTTTTTCCCAGGGGCTGATGTGCAGATTGACCAGCCAGCATTCCCCGTCATCGATCCGGGCGTAACTATCACGAAAATTGACCTTGCCGGCGCGGATGGACTTGATCTCGCTGCCCACCAGGGCGATTCCCGCCTCGAATTTCTGGATCACGAAATAGTCGTGCAGGGCGCGGCGGTTCTTGATCGAGCTCATTTTTTGAGCTCCCGGAGGATTTTGGCCCGATAGGTTTTCGCGACCGAGATCAACTCGGCTTCATCCACCCTGGTCAGCCGGCCCCCTTCCAAAACAAGTTCCCCGGCTATCATCACGTCCCTCACATGGCGCGAGCCGAGAGTGTAGATCACGTGGGAATAAGGATTGTAGAGGGGCTGGCACTCCAGCGCAGCGAGCGTCAAAATGCAGATATCGGCATCCTTTCCGGTTTCCAGTGAGCCCCGCCTATCCCCCACGCCGAGCGCTTTGGCGGCATCGAGGGTGGCCATTTGCAGCACCCTGGCGGCCGGAAGGAAGGAGGGATCGTTGTTTACGGCCTTGTGCAGCTTGGCGGTGACATCCATTTCAGCCAGCAGGTCCAGGTTGTTGTTGCTGGCCACTCCGTCCGTGGCGAAGCAAACGTTCACGCCCGCGTCCAGATAGCCTTTCAGGGGCAGGATCCCGGAGGCGAGCTTGAGATTGCTTTCGCTGCAGATGGCGATCGAAGCCGGATGCTCGGCCAGGAGCTCGATCTCCTCCGCGTCGACCCAAACCCCGTGGGCATAAATGGCCGGCAGTTCCAGAATGCCAATTTCCTTAAGGTAAAAAACCGGTCGTTTGCCATGCTCGCGCTGGCAGTCGCGCACTTCGTGCTCGGTTTCGGAAAGATGCATGTGCAGAAAAACCCCCAGATCTGAGGCGGCCTGGGCGCATTTGAGCAGGGTGTCGCGCGAACAGGCGTAGATGGAATGGGGCGCGAGGTTGAAATCAACCAGGGGATTGCCCTTGTAGCGCTGGCGCAGTTCGAGGACCTTGCTGCCCGGAGGGGGCGCTGAACCGTTGTCAGAATCGATCACCGCTTCCCCGATGATGCCTCGTAAACCAGCTTGGGTGCAGGCTTCAGCAATGGCGCCCAGGTCAAAATACATGTCATGGATCTGGGTGATGCCGTTTTTGATCATCTCAGAGGCCCCATGCAGTGAGGCGCTGCGAATGAACTCCCGGTCCAGGAGCCTGGCTTCCAGCGGCCAGATGTAATCCTTTAGCCAGGTCATCAGGGGCAGGTCGTCGGCCAGGCCGCGAAAATAGGTCATCGGCAGGTGGGTGTGGGCGTTGATCAAGCCGGGCATCACGATGCAGTCCGTGGCGTCGATGGCCTTGGCTGCTTCATACAAAGCGCTGTCGCTGGGCACGATCTCCAGGATCCTGCCCCCGGAGATGGCGATATCATGATCTTCCAGGGTGCTTAAGGCCTCATCCAGGCAGAGGATGGTCCCGCCCCTGATCAGAACGTCGATCTTTTTCGCAGCGGCCATGTTTTCAACCCTGCACCTTTTGGGCGGCCTCGCGCGGGCTGAAGACGCCCTTGTGGGTGATGATCCCGCTGATGAAGCCGGTCGGGGTGATGTCGAAGGAGGGATTGAGGGCCGGAGAGCCTGGATTGGCGGTCCGCACTCCGTCATAAACTCTCAGTTCCTCCTCGGAGCGGAATTCGATGGGGATGTCGGTCCCGTGGTTGCAGCCGAAATCGAAGGTGGAAAGCGGCGCGGCGACGTAGAAAGGTATTCTGTGGTGGTTGGCCAGGATGGCTTTGTCGTAGGTGCCGATCTTGTTGGCGATGTCGCCGTTGAGGCAGACCCTGTCCGCCCCCGTGAGCACCAGATCGATCTCCCTTTTCCAGAAATAATAGCCAGCCGCGCTGTCGGCAATAATGGCGTGCGGGATCCCTTCCTGCTCCAGCTCGAAAGCGGTCAGGCGGGCGCCCTGGAAACGGGGCCGGGTTTCGCTCACATAGACGAAGATCTCCTTGCCGCCCCGATGGGCCGCGCGGATCACGGCCAGGGCGGTGCCCCAATCCACCGTGGCCAAAGCTCCGGCATTGCAATGCGTGAGAATGCGGGCTCTTTGAGGCACGACCTGGTTGCCCACAACCCCGATCAGGCGGCAGTCTTCGGCGCTGCGCCCGGCAAATTCATTGGCAGCCAGGATCGAAACCTGACGGGCATGAGGAACGTCCGGGATGAACCTGATCGTCTGCTCATAGACGTAATTCACCCCGTTGAGCAGATCGACCGCGGTGGGACGTGTGGAAACCAGCAGGTCATGGGCCTGGCGCAGGTGGGCCCGGAACTTTTCCTCCGGGGCATTCTGGGCGGCCAGAGCCAGGCCAAAAGCGCCCGCCGCCCCAATGGCCGGGGCACCACGCACCGTCATGTCGCGGATCGCCTCCGCCACCTTGCGGTGGTCGGTGAATTCCGCCACGGCAAATTCAAAGGGCAGCTTGTTCTGGTCGATCAGGCGCAGGCGTGCGTGCTCCCACCACACGCTCCGGTATTCCTGGTTGTTGATGATCATTGGTTTCCCGGAGTTGTTTCCTGGTTGTGCTGTCCAAGAGGTTCCGCCTTGGTTTTGCGGTATTTGAGCAGCAATCCGCCGGCCAAGGCCAGCAGGCTCACCAGCAGGCCGATCAGGCTGAGCGTGACGCTCTTCTTGTAGGAATCAGGGGTAAAGACCAGCTCCAACTTGTGCTCACCGGCTGGAATTTGCAGTCCCCGCAGGACGTAGTTGGCAGGATGAATGGGTATTTCCTCCCCGTCCAGCAGGGCTTTCCAGCCGGCGGGATAATAAACCTCGCTCAGCACCAGGAAGGCCGGCTTGTCCGTGTAAAGATCGTAGGACAATTCATGCATTTCGGCCTTGGTCTGCTTCACCCAGGCGGAATCAGGCGCCGTCACGTTGCCTACATCGTTTTCCACGTAGGCCAGGCGGCGGGGAGCGAAACTTTCGGAGCGCAGCAGGGCCAGGATCGAATCCGCAGGTTCCACCATCTGGACGGAATCCACGAACCAGGCCCGCGGCAAGGCGGTTTCATTCCGGTAGACCGACACTCCCCGGTAGCTGTCATACACTGGCCTGATCTTGGTCAGCAGCGAATCGTAGGGGAGCCGTTCGGGATGGAGCAGATATTTCACGGCCAGCATGTCCATGATAGGTGTGGCCTTCTCTTCCGGCATTTCTCCCTGGGGGGGGGAAAATACGCCGATCAGGTAGCGACGCCACTCTCCGGGGCCTTGCGCGCTGTCCTGCAGCACCTTGAGCAGGTCGTCATAGCGTTTCAGCTTGGCCGCGGAATAGCCCAATACGGTTTGATGGTGGTAGGCCCATTCTCCCGCGGGCTTTGGTAACTGCCTATGGGTGAGGATGTTGGTGTCGACCGGATAGACGCGGTAGTTATCCTTGTCCGCCAGCAGGTATTCGTCGTAGTCTTGGATGGCAAAGCGGTCCAGATGTTCCTGGCGGGCCTTGAGGTTTTCGCTCTTCAGGTGTTTTCCGGTGTAGACATAGAGATCGGCGAAGACGATCACAGTCAGGAGCAGGATAAAAGCCAGCTTGGGAAGTTTCTTGCTGCTCTTCAGCCAGGCCAGGCCCATGCTCACGGTGAGGAAGAGCAGGCTGAGGATACCGCTTGTATAGAGCATTCCCAGGCGCTGGGACTTAAACTCCGCCAGGCGGGACATGGCGTTGTATTGCTCAAGCTGGGCCAGTTCGCCGGCGTTGGTGAAATTCAGGCCTCCGAAGAGCGATTTGGCGGCCACCAGCCAAAGCAGGAACACCGCCCCGCAGATCCAGAAAGCCTTGAACAGCCCTTTGCTCCAGCGTTTATCCTCTTTTTCGGAATAGTGCAGGACCGTGTCCAGTCCCAACGCGGCGAGGATCACGGCGTTGACCTGCACCATGGTGAGGATCATGGAAGGCACGCGGAATTTGTTGAAATAGGGCAGGTATTTGAGCAGCAGGTCGCTCAGGGCGGGAGCAAAGCTGCCAAAGGACATGAGCAGAAAGAGGAAGGAGGAGATGGACAGAAAGATCGCCATCCGGCGGTGTTTCTTGCCCAGCAGGGCAATGATCCCGAAGGCCAGGACCACCAGCCCGAAATAGTTGTAGATCTGGGTGAAAGGCATGTAGCCCCAGTAGGTGGGGCTGACCCCGCCATAGAAATCCGGGATGATCAGGGTCAGGATCTCCAAAGGATGGAAGCTCCAGCCTTGGGCGTAGCTTGTCTCCAAGCCGGCGGAGCCTCCGCGCATCGTGTAGTGGCTGTATTCCATGGTGCTCATATAGGGATTCAGCACAGCCAGCACGGTGAGACCGGCAGCCAGGACCAGCAGTGCCGTGAAGAATCCGAAGCTCCTGAACTCTTTGCTCTTGAGGCTAACGATCAATTGCCAGATCCAGTACATGCCCACGAAGAGGTAGAGGTAATAGCTGATCTGGGGATGGTTTTCCCGCAGTTGCATGATCAGGGTGGTGGCCAGGAATCCCAGGCCCAGCAAGCCGGGTTTTTTGCGCAGGTACAGCAGCGCCCAGATCACCCAGGGGATGTACATGATGGCGCGGAACTTTGTGTTGTGGCCGATCTCCAGCAAGCCCAGCCAATGGCAGGAAAACATGAAGGCCACGGCCCCGAAGAAGCTGGTCCAGGGGTCCAGCTTCAGGAAACGCAGCAGCAAAAAGATGCCCAGTCCGCCGATGAAGAGGAGGAAGATGCGCCAGTTGATCAGCTTGTCCGTCAGCCGGGAAATGTTTTCCAGAAATGGATAGCGGTTGGGAAAGGAGATCATGTAGGAGGGCATCCCGGAAAACATGCTCTGGGTCCACAAGGCGTTGTCCGGATTGCTCTTGTTGTACTCGATGATCTTGTTGGCCGCGCCCTGCCACTGCGAAATGTCAGAAGCGTGGGGCGACTTGTTCTGGAAGGCCACCGGGAAGTAGAGCAGGCTCACGAACACCAGCAGGAAGGCCATCAACGCCAGGGGCAGCCAGCGTTTTTCAGGAGCAGGCCGCGCAGCTTTGGCCGGCGCGCCGTGTTTCCTGTCCGGATGATGTTGGGTCTGGATCCTGCCTTTGATGTCGGGGGTGTGGGTTTTTCCGCCCTGCGGGGCTTTGCCCCCAATTTTGGGGTTGACAGATTTCTTGGCCATATTATCCTCATTTTAAACAATGATTTTAGCATCAGAATTGCGCCTCGCATATCGGTCAAGCACAAAATGAAGCGGCGCTGGCTGAGCTGGGAGAATACCAATGAAATTTGAATTTCGCAAAAGGATCTACGGCTTTGAGTGTGATGTCTACGGGCACCTGAACAACGCCAATTACCTGCAGTTGCTGGAAAGCGCGCGGGCGGAGGCGATGATACAGATGGGCATGTCCGTTTTGCGCATGCGGGAACTTGACCTCCAGGTCTTCATCCGCAGGTTTGAGCTGGATTACATCAAGGCCGTAGAACATGAGGACGTGATCACGATCAGGAGCTGGTTTGACGACATGAACCGCGTCAAGGGCCTTTGGACCCAGCAGATCTACAACTCCGCCGGCGAGCTTTGCTTCGAGGCCCGGATGGTGGGGGTTTTCGCCAGCCAGGGCAAGGCCCGGCGCCTGCCGCTGGAAGTCTATGAGCTGTTCCTGAGCTTCCGCGAGCAGGTTGCTACCCTGGCAAACGAATAGAAGAAAACAAAAAAGGCGGGATCTCTCCCGCCTTGATTTATGGCATTTCTTTGGTGATTTAGTCCACTATGTGGCCCTTCCCCACTCCGCGCACTTTGCAGCCGAGCTTTTTATACTCCGCGATCACGGCGTCGGACAGGAAGTTCGAGCAATCCACGATCAAAGGCTTGGTCCCGCACATGGCCACAACCTCCGCCGGTGACAGGCCTTTATACTGGTCGTGCCCCACGGCGAAGATGACCACCTGCGCTGCGGGCAAAACGGCATCCAGTTCGCTTTCCACATTGGAATCCTCAAGTTCGGGCCAGGATTCCACGTAGGGATCGTGGGTGAGGGCGATGGCGAATTCCTTGCGCAGGAACTCGACCAGGGTCTTGGACGGCGAATGGCGCGTGTCGCCTACGTTTTCCAGGTAGGACACGCCCAAAACCGCGATCTTGAGGTCGCGCAGGGATTCGAATTCCCGCTTGATGATCTCGATCGTGTGCAGGGGCATGGTGTCGTTGATGTTGACGGAGCGGATGGCCATGTCCAGCGTCCCTTCGAGGCCAAAGAGGGTCTGCATCGCCCAATTGGCCAGCACGGGATCCTTGGTGAGGCAGTAGCCGCCAACCCCCAGGCTGGGGCGCAAGAGATTGTCGTGCGTGCCTTTGCGTTTGCGGATCGCCTCCCGCACCTTGAAGATGTCCACCCCGACCTGCTCCGCGAACCTTGCCCATTCCAGGGTCAGGGCGATATTCACGGCTCGGTAGGTGTTTTCCATGGTCTTGGCCAGTTCCGAGGCGTTGGTGTTTTCCAATTGCGTGAGGGGATAATTCTCCACGTCCAGAACGTTGGTCAGGAATTCGCGGCAGAGGTCGATGCTCTTTTGGTTCACGCCGGAAAAGACGCGCCAGAAATCCCGGATGGAAGCCACGTATTTGGCCCCGGGCATCACGCGCTCGTAGGAATGCGCCACCAAAGGCGGATTGCTGGTGATGTCGATCCCGCGCTTGGTGAATTCCTCTTCCAGTATGGGTTTGACCACTTTCTCGCAAGTTCCCGGAGGAACTGTGGTTTCCACCAGGACCAGGCAGTCGGGACGGATGTGCTGGCCCAGCATGCGGATCCCCTCGCGGAAGGCCAGGAGGTCGCAAAAGCCCTTTTCCGCTTCGCCGAATGAGGGTTTTGTGGCGTCCAGCTGGATGTCCACCACCACGATGTCCACCAGGCTGTAGACCGAATCCTCGCTGGTGGCGCGGAAATTCTGTTTCTGCACCACGGTGCGGTGGAAGATCTGGGGAACCTCGGGATCGGAGGAACTGACCGGCGGCACTCCGGAATTGATGACCGGAACCTTCCAGAACGAGCGTTTGGAGGCACGCTGGTGCCCGTGCACGTAGTAATACGGGTTTCCATCCTTGTCGGTGGCGTCGGCCACAACGGTGGCCATCACGCAGCCCACGAAGCCCAGGCCCTGCACGGCCACGATCTTGCGGCCCAGCTTGCGCTGCTCTTCTGTGATGCGCTTCAGGATCTCGCGTTCCTGGGCGTTCTCTTCTTCGGTGGGTATTTTATATTCTTTTCCGTCGGGGGCTAGCGATACATTCAGCATTAATCTGTCTCTCCTATGTAAGTTTCATTTGGGTTTCAAAAATCTCAGTGGCTTCGCGTGTCAAGAATATTCTGAGTTTTCCAGCTTATTTTGAAACGGATAGCAGGCCTCGCGCCTCAGGCGTTTTCCGCGGGGAGGGGGATGAAATCCTGCTCGGAGGGCGCCGGAACGGGGTGTTTGAGCCCGCGCACGATGATCCAGACGAAAGTGCCGGAGATGATGGTCGTGAGCATGTCCGCCAGCGGCAGAGCGAAGATCAGCCCGCCAAAGCCGAATAACCGGTTCAGGATGATGATCGCCGGGATGTAGAACAAGCCCTGCCTCGAGATCGAGACCAAAAAAGCCGGCAGGGCCTTGCCCATCGCCTGCAGGCTGGTCATCAGGATCATGCCCACCGCCGCGAAGGGAATGGCGAAAGCGTAGGCGTCGATGATCTGCTTG
>JAHYIU010000046.1 GCA_019429425.1 Candidatus Syntrophosphaera sp. | reverse complement strand
ACACTTTTCACAATCAAAAAAACTGGATCCCGGGTCAACCACCCCACCACCCAACAAGTTGTGCGGCGAGGACCCCGGCGCCCGGGATGACAAAAACCTGGCTTTGTTTGTATTATTCAACGGTCTTAGAAGGCTTTCTTTCAAACCGAGTGGGTGATACAAAACTCTGATATTTGATAAGCCCGGAGGGCGGCAGATTTTAGCCCGGGGTGGAGCGCAGCGGAACCCCGGGATTCATGTATAAACAGATCTGAGCCCCGGAGGGGGCGCAGGCTTTATCCACTTAGTTTAAAGTAAGCCATAAAGAAAACCGGTCTTTGCGCTGATTTGGCGGATAATATCTGAGCAAACCCGCTCTTCATCACCTATATTGTTGCATATCATATCTTTAATTAATAATTCTGTCCTTTATGCAACTCTCTCTCCCCTATATGGCTCCCCTTATCATTACGGTGTCAATACGGACTCATTACGGACAAAGTCCGTATTGAGTCCGTATTGATAGCGTAATGATAAGGAGGGCGATGAAAAATGTAGGAGGATTCTGATCCTCCACATCTAATGAACCAATGTGCTTTATTCGGAGCGAGCGGAGCTTTGGAAAGCTCCGGCTACAGGTGTTGGAAACCACAGAGCCAGATTCATTTCCAAAGACAGAGGGACTATTCTATTCCGGGAGCCGTTCCCAGCGGCCTTCGTAGCCCTGCCAGTCCCCGTTATTGCGGACCAAGGTGATGGTGCGCAGGCGGTTGCGCTGATCAGCGGCCACTTTTTCCCGCCAGGCCGGACTGAATTGGTAGCCGGGAATTGCCGCTGGCGCGGGATCGTGTCCCAGCCAGAGGAAATCCCTGCCCAGGCCGCGCAGTTGTTCGGCGGTGCGGATGCTGTTTTCCTGGTCATAATTGCCGATCAGGATGGTGTTTACGCCCAATGTGTCGATTGCGGCGACGACCTCCGCGAGTTCAAGATACACGTCAGTTCCCCACTTGCGGGGAAATTCGGCCAAGACCATTTCCAGGCGCAGGCTGTCGGTCCCAGCCAGGTCCAGATGCCTGAGTTGAAAGGCGGTTTGGCTGTCCGAGACGCGATATCCCAGGTTCAGATAGTATTCGCCCTTGGGGACGCTGATCTCGTATCCGCCCTGGCCCGAGGGCTTGAAACTCTGGTCCAGCCAGTAGAACATGCCGTTCTGATAGCGGCTGAGGACCAGGGAGCCGCTGATCCCGGAAACCGGCACGCCCAGGTCGTCGTTGGCCAAAACGTTCAGTTTGGCAAAGGCCCCGGTATCCCCGACATCGGCTTCCGGGGCGCATTTTACGAGGTCGTAATAACCCCACTCCCCGTTGTCGTATTGCACGTAGATCAGGTTCGGCTGGCGCGTGAATTCTGCCGGAATGCCGCTGGCGCGGGCCAGACTGACAGCCAGGATGCGGTATTGATAGGAGTTGAGGTGTTTTCGCCGCGCCGCCACGTCGAGCGGAATCAGACCCTGCAAGGCTTTGCCGGAGTTGATCTTATACTTTTTTCTGAGCCAGGTCATGGCCTGTTTCAGTTTTTCCGTTCTGGTCCCGCCCTTTCTTCCGGCCTTATAGAAATCTTTGGGGTACATGGAGTTATGTGATCCATCCAGGGAACAGGGAAGGGACAGTTCCTCGTAGAAAACCGTGGGCGCGATCACGCTGGCCAGGTCCTGATAGGAATGTCCCTGCTCGCGCAATTGGAACTCAAGCTGCAGCGCCTCAAGCTGTTCCGCGCTACACTGCCAGAGGAATTTGGGATCGCTGTAGGAGGGATCTTCGCTGAGCAGATAAGCCAGGAATTCCCTGTCCGGACGCGGATTACGGGCCAGGAAGCGCTCGATCTCGGGAAAGTTGCCCCGGGCTGCGGAGGCCAGTTCGCCGCTCAGGCTGTCTGAAAAGGCGTCGGCCCGGCTGGAGTGGATCAGGTCCATTTCGTTCCAGCGCGCTTTGGCCAGAGCCACTCCGTCGTCCCATTCCTGGGGCGCCTTTTTCCATTCAAAGGGATTGCCCGGATAGGCCAGCATTTCATTCTGGTCGGGCAGGGGATCCTCTGTCAGGACCAAAGTGTGTTCCAGATCGTTAACTTCTCCGGAGGGAATGAGTTGCAGTGCCTTTTTGCCATCCTTGAAAGCGGAGATGTAGAAAGCGCCGCGGCCCACGCTGATCCGGAAGGTCCCGTCCTGCTTGCTGCGCACCGTGGCCAGCGAACGCAGGGAATTCCAGTTGTAGACCATGAAACTAAGCTCCACATCCGCCAGGGGCCTGCCTTGGGCGTCAACTGTCCTCAGGTCCAGGGTGCGGGTGTTTTCCCCGGCGTAGTTGCGGATGGAATTGATCACGCATTCGTATTTGCCCTGGACCAAAACCTCGTCCCGGTCGGAAGGCAGGGAGCCGTCGGCCAGGATCAGCACGGTCTTGTCGATCAGGCTGGAAAACCAGGTCTGGTCTGGATAGTAGGCCGCGTCCATGTCTCCGGTGTAGTGCCAGGCCCCGTCCAGCCAGACTTCGGCCCAGGCGTGGTTGTTATCCGTGTGTGGCCACCAAGGCGTGCTGGCTGCGCGGGCGGGCAACCCAACCGTGCGGGCTGCGGCCACGAACAGGATCTGCATCTCCTCGCAGCGTCCCAGGATGCTCTTTTGGGTGATGTCCAGTGGGCTTTGGTCGCGTCCGGAGGTAGGCTGGAATTTGAGCCGGGCCACGCACCATTGGGAAACGGCGCGGTAGAGCTCCAGTTCGTTGGGAGAGTTTTCCAGGATCTCGCGCAATCCGTCGTCCAGCAAAGCGGCGCGGTAAGCCTCTATCCTTTCGTCAGATACGGTCTGGTCGGCCACATAGGAGAGAAAGAATTCGGGTGCGTGGGTGTTGCCATAGGTTTCCAGATAGGCGCGGATCTGTTCGTAATTGCTCAGGACCGCCTGGGGATCCGCCTGTTGCAGGTTGGCATCGCTTTCATAGGCAAGCAGATAGGCCATCAGGACGTCGTCTTGCGAGCGCAGCAGTTTCTGGTATTCCTGTTTCTTGGGGGAATCCAGGCGACGCAGATTATCCCGTGCCTTGTCGCGCAACTCCTTGTATAACTGTGGGTTGCCCTCAGCGGTAAAGGGGGCGGGAAGGGAGGTGGAAAATATGCCGGAAACTCCCAGCAGCACTATGCACAACAGGGCCAAGTTCCTGATCTTTGTCATGATGGACCTTCCTTTGGCGGATTTATCTATGCGCGGCCTGACGGCCGTATTTTTTTTTGGTCTGGGCGCAGTTTCGCTTAGTTGGCCAGCTTCAGCATCTTACCCTGCCACAAGGACTTATCTCCCTGCAAACGCCAGAGGTAGATGCCCGGGGAAACCGGCCGGCCGGAAGCGTCACAACCGTCCCAGATCAGGTCGTGGCTGCCTTTGGCCAGGTTTCCGGCTTGCAGGCTGTGCACTTTCTGGCCACGCAGGTTGAAAACTTCCAGGCCCACAGTCGCAGTCCGGTCAAGCTCGAAATGCAGGGAAGTGCTTGCCGTGAAAGGATTTGGATAGGCGTATGCCTTCTGCAGGGCCGCTGGGGCCAACGGATCGTCGCCAGCCACAGGAACGAAGGGAACAACGCCGAGTTTGCCCAGGATCACGATGTACAGATCATTATAATCACTGGTTTCCGGGCCAGCCTCAACGGCTGCCAGGGCAAAGGAAGACGCCAAGGTGGCATAAGTGCCTGCGGCATGCAGGATCCCGACCGTATGCTCCGGATGCTCGGAGTTGTTGGTGGTGAAAAGTTCTTCTGCCACAGGCGAATAGGGGACCAGGATCTGGGTGTAGGGATCGGCATCCGCGGCGTAGCCCCAGGTGTGGAGGTTTTCGCCGAACCCGGCCCGCAGCCCTTCTATGTAGGCAAAGTAGTCCAAAGGCGCGTGGGTGGCAAATTTTCCCCAGAACGGGTCCTGCGGGTCCCAAGCCACATCGCCCTCCAGATACATCTTGCCGCCATTGTCCAGATAGGAATCGAGCAGGGCGTAATCCAGCGAATCGGAATGCAGGATGTAAGCCGTGTCGCCCCATCCAAAGAGGCAAAAAACCGCCTCGAAGCGATCAAGGTAGTCATAGTCGGGGATCAATTTATCGGTGTAGACAACGTTGAAATGGCCAACATCGTTGAGGGCGTTGACGACGCGCAAACCGTCATTGTGCCAGGGTTCGTAGACCAGGATCTCGCCATCCGTGTATTGCTCCTGGCCAAAATATCCCACGGCCGGATCGCCGTAGAGCAGATAGGTGTAGACATTCTGGAGTTCGGGCCAGATGATGCCGCCGGCATCGACCGGGTCACCAAAGAGGTAATACTCTGTGTGGATGAGATTTGCGTAGGCCTGGGCACCGCCCACCGTCATCTGGTTGCGGGTGATGTTTTCCAACCAATGCAGGTTGTAGGAACTGAGGCCGCCCCAGCCGGGAGTTTGCCAGCCGATCTTGTACCAGCCGGTGCGTGTGGCGGCGCTGACGTTGACGGCCTTTTTCTGCAGGGCGTATTCGGCCAGGCATTGCTGGCTACCGTCGATGTAGCCGTTGTAGCAGGAAGCGGCAAAGAGGATCAGGCCGTCCTGGTTGACCAGGTTGTCGAAACTTTGCCTGTTGACCATGCCCAGCCAGTCCATTTCCCAGCTGTCGGGCAGGGAGTTGGCATTGCCGTCATTCATCCAAACCTTTCGGGAAGAAGAAGTTGAGGAGCCGTGGGCACTCCAGTTGAGCAGGCCGTAACTGTTGCTGCTCAGCAGGTTTTTAAGCTGGTCGTAATCCAGGGCGTAATCGCTGGGGTAGGAAGGCACGACGCCAAGCTGCTCGTACATTGTGGTGCTCTGCCAGTCACTGAGCACGGTGGTCCGGGCGTATTCCATGAAGCCGGCCCCATCTGTCTGCAAATAGATGGTTTCCGGCTCTCCTTGGTAGTTCAGGAAGGCCGCGGGCAGGAGGGCGTGCTGTTTCCAGGACCCCGTTGACTGCTCGTAAGCCACTGTGCGGTCGGCAATTTGGGCCGCGACGGCGGCGCTGTTGGTGGAGATCCGGCCCACAAAGACCTCGGGCGTGAAATCGCAGAGAAAATCCTGCAAACCGTCTCCAGGCGAATATTCGCCCAACCGTCCGTCCGAATCGGTGTCGACGATGCTGCTCAGGTCACCGTAGAAAAAATCCGAGGCCACGGTGTCGTAGCCGTCCGGTTCGGGAGTCAGATACATCACCGGAACCGTGTCGTGGTCGCCCACCAAAAGCAGGTAGCCAAAGGGACTGGCGTAATACTGGGCAACCAGGTAATTGCGCAGTTTTTCGCCGGAGCTGGATCCGGGCGTGGTGGCCAGGATGGTGTTGATGTTGGCAAAGGAGGTGATCAGGCCCTGGCCCTGGCGAAAGGATTCCAAAGGCGCGATGGCGGCATAAAGCTCTGGAGTGCTTATAATTAGATAATCATAGTTCTTGGTGGGAGAGGAACTGTAGTATTTATCCAGATCCTGGGGATTGGCAAAAAAGCCGCTCCTGAAGCCAGGTTGGGAGCGTTCCAGGTCAAGCAGGACCGGCGGAACGCGGTTGGGCCTGGCATCCGAAGCCTCTGTCCAGGAAAGGTTTATCCTCAGTGAGCGATAGCCGCTCCACTCGCTGCCGGTCCAGACAAAGGGCAGGACCCGGAAACTGGCGTAAGCCACATCCCCCCAACGCTTTATTCCCTGAAAGAGCACTTGCGGTGCGAGCTGAGAGGCAGGCGGTGCGGAAAGCACTTGCTCCCCGTTGGCAAAAGGCGGATTGACCTGCGGCGCGGGAGCGCCAAACTGCTGGGGGACAGTAAATTGGTGCGCATGGCCGAGGCCTTCCGCGGCCGGGGGTATGATAATATTGACTGTCTTTGCCGGAAGTTGCGGATAGCCAGGCGCGGTAAGGGTTCCCCAACCCGCGGTTTGCAGGGAGGATCGGGATTGGAGGCCGGAGAAGTCCAGGTCGACGGAAAGCTCTGCCGCGGCCAGGAACCAGGGCAGGCAAAGGGCTAAAATCAAGGCAAGGGGTCTATTCATGGGTGTCCTCAGGGGTCTTTTTTTCCTTGCGGAACTGGGGTTTGCGGGATTTCTTGTCTTCCGAGATGGCGCGGCGGAAGCGTTTCTTTTTGTCCTTGTTCATCTTTTCCGTGGCATATTGGATGATCAGGCGCGGGGACCTGTCCTTGTTTTGGAACAGGAAATCCTCCACCTCGCGGGGAAAGAGTTTCCACAGCTCGCGGAGCAGCCAGCCGACGCCCTGTTGCACAGGCCTGGCTTCATCCAGCATCAGGGGCTGCGCGAAATCGAGCAGTTCGGAAACGGGCAGGCGGTTTCTTTGCCAGAGCATGGTGACGGCCGCGACGCGCCGGGTCCATTTGCTTTCTGAGCTCAACCAGGAGCGGAAATCGTCCATCGTGGCCAGATTCAGTTCCAGGAATATCGGTGTGATCTTGGTGGCGATGAGGTCCGCGTGGGCCCAGTTTTCCACCACGCCGTCCAGGCAGCGCCTGATCTCGTCATAGATGCTGCGGTCGAAGCGGGGGCGGTGCTTTTTGAGAAGCAGGATGGCGAGGGAGCCAAATTCGTATTTGCCGGTGGCGAAGAAGTGCCAGGCCAGTTTCCCCAGTTCCGGAACGCTCGGCTGGAAGCGGGCCAGGACCTCATTGCGCAGTTCCTTGAGCTGGATCTCGTCCAGCCCGAAGGCATCGTAGCCCTCGGTGAAAAAGCGGGCGTTCTTGTTCACCAGGACCGGGTTTTCGTGGTCAAAGAAGTATTTCTCGCAGAAGCTGAAGATCTCTTCCTGGCGCGGGTCCATCTGCGTGACGGCCAAAAGTGTGGTCATAGGTTTATCCTTTATGGGTTGCTGGCAGAAACCCTGTTCCACCAAGGCGGATACGAATTGTTTGATATGCGGTCTATTTTTCATTTCCGGTGCCGGGGCCTGAGCCCCGCTCCTCGTTGTAACCCCTGCCTTTGCCCGTCACGAGGACATGCCAGCGGTTGAACATCTGCCGGAACCGCCAGAGCATGGTTTTGGAAGGATTGAGCTGCGTGAGCATCTTGTTCAAAAACAACTCCCAATTCGTGGTTTCGTGGCTGCGGAAAAAACATGTCGCCTGCATAACCTCGAGCATGTAGGCCTTGATTTTGTCAAGTTCTATTCCGCTCACGGACCTGAGCCTGGCGCTTTTTGGCCCGGCAAAGGGCAGGCGCTGCAGTTCCCAAAGGGCGATGGTGACTGCCTGGGCCAGATTGATGGAGGGAAAATCAGGATTGGCCGGAATGTGGCAGCGCAGGGGACAGAGCGCGGCTTCTTCGTCGGTGAGGCCGAAAGTCTCGCGCCCGAAGACGAGGCCGATCTCCAGGTCCGGGATTTTAGCGCAATATTGCGCGGTCTGCGCCGGATCCATGTCCACGGGCTTGTATCTGCCCACGCGGCGGGAAAAGGCGATCACGCGGTCCAGGTCTGCCACGGCTTCCCGCAGGTTGGGAAAGAGCCTGGCCTCATCCAATAGGTGCTCGGAATGCATGGCCAGGTAGAAATCGTTCTTTTTGGGCACGCTGCCCACGATGCGCAGGTTGCTGAAGCCGAAATTGTGCATGATGCGCGCGACGGCGCCGACATTGCCCTCGTAAATTGGCTCCACCAGGATGACGTGGATCATGCGTCCTTGAGCAGCTTGCCAAGGCGGTTGCCCATCTGGACGACGCTGGGGTTGGAATCAGACTTCCATTCCTGGGCGGTGCGCTGGGTTACGGAGATGAATTCCTGGGTTTTGTCGCGCATGTTCTTCTGGGTGAAGATGCTGGCCAGTTTGCGGAGGGTCTGCCAGATCGTGCGGGCGCGGTTTTCGTCGCCCTCCAGCAGCCAGCGCTTGATGTTGGCATAGGTCTGCAAAGGCCGCTGGCGCCCCACCTGGGTGAGAATGTGGGCGATCTTTTTTTGCACTTCCTCGCTTTCGTCGTCCAGGAGCTTGCCCAAAAAGGTGAGCACATACTGGGGATTCCGCCCGGCGATGCTTTCCATCCCGTGCAGGCTCATGGCGCGCTTCTTTTCGTTGTCCGAAACGGCCCAGAGGGGCATGTAGTCCTTCATCACCTCGGGGCTCTTTTTCCACAGCTCGAAACAGATCGTCTCGCTCTCCCAGGGAACCGATTCGAAGGTCTTGTCCAGGGTTTTGACGATGACCTCGGGATTGTCCTGATAGCGATTGTAGAAATAGAAGAGGGCCGTGGCGCGGATGCCGTAGAGAAAATCGTCCAGCATCTCCGAACAGATCTTTTCCAGCTTGCCCTTTCCTTTATATACGGCCAGGCGTTTGCCCAGTTCCTCGCGCACAAAGTAGTTCGCGGTGTTGGCCAGCTCGAAGATCTGCTTTCTGGCCATGTCGGTGTTGCCCTTGTCCAGGTTTTTGAAGACCTTCTCGACATGCGCTTCCATGAGTTTGAAATCGTCCAGGTTCAGACGTCCCATTGCTTTGATCATATTATTCTGCTCCAAATCTCGTCGTGAGATGTATCCGTATTCCGAGGTATAATCTAGATAATAAATGCCTGCATTCCTAGGTGGAATCTGGAAATATGCCTCTGTTTGCTTGTCTTGGTTGTTATTGGCTCAAGTTTCGGATGGCGCGACTTTCTGTCAAGCTATTTATTGGCGCCAGGCTCGAAGATGTCCTGCACGCGGACGTCCCGGCTGGTGACAAAATGCAGCTTGGCCACCTCCGCCAGACGGTTCCAGCCATATTTGTCGGCAAATTCCCGGGCCGGGGCGAGCACATTTTTCCCGCTGCCGAGAGGAAACTTCATCTGGTAATGCCGGTCCATGGCCTGCCGGCTCTGGATGAACTGGTAGCGAGCGATGATCGAAGCCGCGGCCACGGCTGGATCGGCTTCCGCGCCGGGACGTTCCTCCACCGGTATTGGCAGTTCCCGGCTTTTAATGAATTCGCGCACCTTTTTCCGGCGGCTAAATTGGTCCACGAGGACGCCCTGGGAATCGCCAAACCTGCCCAGAAGCTCGATTATGGCTGTGCCGTGCTGCCAGGCCAAAAGGTCGTTCAGGTTCTGCTTCCGGCTCTGCATGTCCGCGATTATCTCGTTGTATTTGAGGGGTTTGATCACCACGCAGGCGATCCGGGAATTGAATTTTTCGTAAAGCTGCAGGGCGATGGATTTGATCTGGGGGTCGCGCAGCTTTTTGCTGTCCGCCACGCCCAGCCTGCGCAGAGCGCCTTCCAATTCGGAATCCATGGCAAAGGCCGCCACGACCAGAGCGCCGAAATAATCCCCCTTGCCGCATTCATCCGAGCCGATCCAGCGCTCCCAGGTGTGAAAATCGCCCACCGGCTGTTCCCGGCCCCCGCAGAGCTCCTCCAATTCCTGTTTCAAAGAGCTTCCGGAGTCGGCGCCCAACACTTTGCTAAGTCCTTTTTTGGCAGAGTGGTAGACGTTCAAAGTGGCGGCCTGGGAGTCCCGCGCGAGGCGCAACTGCACCCCATAGGCGATCTCGCGCTGGCTGCTGATGTGGATTCCGCGCCGGGCCAGTTCCGGCAGAAGTTCCGCCAAGTATTCTTCTATATGCTTGTCCATGCTTGTCCTTGGATTAAGTTGCGGGCATGCTCAGCGAAGCGATGGATTTGTCAATGCTAAAATTGGAAAAAATAATTTGTGCTTGACAGAAATCGGCTTATCTTAGTTTTAGCACTCAGTCGAACAGACTGCTAATCTTGAATACAGATTACACTATATGGAGGTAATACAAAAATGGCAAAACAAATGCTATATTCTCACGATGCCCGCACCGCACTGAAACGGGGCGTCGACCAGCTTGCCGATGCCGTGAAGGTGACCCTTGGCCCGCGCGGCAGAAACGTGGTATTGGACAAGAAATTTGGTTCTCCCACGATCACCAACGACGGTGTGACCATAGCCAAGGAAATTGAATTGGAAGGCGAATTTGAGAACATGGGCGCCCAGCTTTGCAAAGAGGTCGCGGAAAAGACCCACGATGTGGCCGGAGACGGCACCACCACCGCCACCCTGCTGGCCCAGTCCATCATTGAGGAAGGCCTGAAGCACGTGACCGCCGGGGTGAACCCGATGTATCTGAAGCGCGGCCTGGAAAAGGCCACCAAGGTGGTCGTGGACAAGATCCACGAATATTCCAAGACCATCAAGAGCAGCGAGGAGATCGCCCAGATCGCCGCAATTTCCGCCAACAACGATACGGAGATCGGCAAGCTCATCGCCGAGGCCATGGATTCAGTTGGGAAAGAAGGCATTATCAACATCGAGGAAGCCAAATCGATCGACACCGGCCTGGAGAAGGTCGAGGGCATGCAGTTCGACCGCGGCTACCTTTCCCCCTATTTTGTGACCAACGCGGACAAGATGGTCACCGAGCTTGAGGATCCCTTCATCCTCATCCACGACAAGAAGATAAGCGTCCTCAAGGACCTGCTTCCCATTCTTCAGGAGATCTCCCAACAGGGCAAACCCCTGCTTATCATCGCCGAAGACATCGAAGGCGAGGCCCTGGCCACCCTCGTGGTCAACAAACTCCGCGGCGTGCTCAATGTCGCCGCAGTCAAGGCCCCCGGCTTTGGTGACCGCCGCAAGTCCATGCTGGAAGACATCGCCGTCCTCACCGGCGCCACCGTGATCAGCGAGGAAATGGGGCGCCGCCTCGACAGCGCCACCATGACCGACCTCGGCCGCGCCAAGAAGATTATCATCGAAAAGGAAAACACCACCATCCGCGAAGGCGCCGGCCCTGAAACAGCGGTCGCCGCGCGCGTCAAGCAGATCAAGGCCCAGATCGAGGAAACCACCTCCGATTACGACAAGGAAAAGCTCCAGGAACGCCTGGCCAAGCTTTCCAGCGGCGTGGCCGTGATCCGCATCGGCGCCGCCACCGAAACCGAACTCAAGGAAAAGAAAGCCCGCGTGGATGACGCTTTGCACGCCACCCGCGCCGCGGTCGAGGAAGGAATCGTGCCCGGCGGCGGAGTCACCCTGATCCAGGCCGCCAAAGCCCTCAAGGACCTGAAGGACCTTTCCCACGAAGAGAAAGTGGCCGTGCAGATCATGATGAAAGCCCTGGAAAAACCCGCCTACCAGATCGCCTCCAACGCCGGCGAGGAAGGCGCGGTCGTGGTTGAAAAGCTCAAAGGCTATACCGATGTGCACATGGGTTACAACGCCTCCAACGGCAAATTCGAGGACCTGCTCAAAGCCGGTATCATCGATCCCGCCAAGGTTGTGCGCTCCGCGGTCCAGAACGCCGCCTCCATCGCCGCATTGCTGCTCACCACCGAGTGCATCATCACCGACATCAAGGAACCCGAACCACCCGCTCCGATGCCCAATCCCGGCATGGGCGGAATGTACTAAAACATCTCCAATACCATACATAAAGAAGCCCCTCCCAAGCGGAGGGGCTTTTGTTTCAAGGAGTTGGGGAGCTTTTCTTCTCTCAGCGCCGGATCAATGCGGCCCAGAAAAGCCAATTAACAAAAATCCCGGCCTCAGCGGTCAAGGACCGTCACCCTCCGGACCGCGCTTTGACCGTCTGGGAGCCTCAGCCGGACCAGGTAAATCCCGGCTGCCAGATCCTGGCCCTGGTCTTCTTTTCCGTTCCAGGCCAGTTTGTGCGTGCCCGCGGAAAAAGCACCTTTGGCCAGGCTTTTGACCTTTTGCCCTTTCAGGTTATAGACGGCCAGATCGATATTGCCGGACTCCCTGGCCTCGAAAGAGATCTCCGCCGCGCCGGAAAAGGGATTGGGGCGGCAGGCCAGTTCAGGCCCCGCGGGAGGGATCTGCTCGTCCTGCGAGCCTGTGTTGGCATAGACTTTTTCCCATTTGTACCAATCCTGCCAGCCGTCCGCAGAATTGATCTGATACAAGACCAGAGTGGCGTTGCCAAAGGCGTCGTTGGTATATGTGTAGCGCTTGGTGTCATGCCAGCCCTGGGTACTGCTGTTATACTGCTGCAGGATTTCGGTCAGGAAGCCGTTGCCATCGCATGTATGGATGTCGCGCTTGTCGTCCCGCCAGGCATATTCGCCGTTTATCCAGCTCCAGAACTGGTAAAGGGTTTCGGCCAGGCTGCCGTCGGGCGTGTAGCTGTAAACATATATCATGCGCTGCGTATATTCTTGCGGATCACCAATGACTGTGAGGATCAGCTTTTCTTCCAACTTGCCGTCCGAATTGTAGCTATAGAACCTGCTCTCATATTCCGTGAAGGTCCCGTCCCAGGAATAATAGCCGTAGAGATGCTCGCTGGCCAGCCGGCCTTGTTCGTAAGAATTCGCCTGCTGATAATTCAGAAACCACTCACTTCCGTTGCCTTCGTAAACGAACACCTGGCCCAGATTTCCGTCTGTTTCGTAGACATTGCTTTCCCTGTGCGAGCCACTCCAGACGCCATCCGCGATGGAATAATAGACGGTTCCCAAGAGCTGCCCCGCGGCGGTGTATACGTAGTCCCGGGCGCCGAACAAATTCATGGCTCCATCCACCATATTATGGCGGGCGATCAGATCTTGCTGCCCCTGCGCGTTGTAGCCGTAGTTTTCAAGGTAAGAAAACTGCCAGCCAGCGTTGTAGTGGTATCTGGTGTTTTGGGTGAGCAGCCAGCCGCGCCGGGAAGAGTGATATTCCGGGCCGGGATCCAGTTCCGGCCTTTCAATACCGGTTTCGGTCGGAAAGGTTTCGCCCGGCTGGAACGCCTGCAGCACGCAGATGCAGAAAACGAACAAAGGTAAAAGTCTGAGCTTTCCCATGGTCTTCACCTCGCGGCTATTTTATAGCAATATTTATTCCATTCCTAAACTTTTCCCTAAACCTTTATGCAAAGCTGTTCATATTCAACTGGATTAGGTAATCCACGCGGGCGCAGGCCGTAGACAAAACTGTTTTATCCTGTGACAAATCCGCCGCAGGTGGGAGCAGGCAGTTGTCTAAACGATATCAAC
Source organism: Candidatus Syntrophosphaera sp. (assembly GCA_019429425.1). Classification (NCBI taxonomy): domain Bacteria; kingdom Pseudomonadati; phylum Candidatus Cloacimonadota; class Cloacimonadia (SeqCode); order Cloacimonadales (SeqCode); family Cloacimonadaceae (SeqCode); genus Candidatus Syntrophosphaera; species Candidatus Syntrophosphaera sp. The sequence goes on along the minus strand of JAHYIU010000046.1, from coordinate 6,629 downwards.
CGGTGACAAACCCTGCCGCAGGCGAGGTGCAGGACAATAGGCCCGGGATTTATCCCGGGTATTCACGACATTTTCGTTGAATGTCCTCAATTTCCCCACCCCCTCCCCAAACACAGATTTGATCTGGGTTTGGGGAGGGGATGGGGTTATACAATGTTGATGTCTCAACCATGTAATACGACGGCTAAAGCCGCCGCCTATATTCCTGCAACCTGCCTGCGGCAGGGTTTGACAGCAGTCTGAGCCCCGAAGGGGCGCCAGAACTTAGAGGTGGGTGCGGAACAACCGCAGAGAGTGCAGCCTCCCGATCTCGCGATCCACATGAATGAAGCCCCGGAAGGACAGAAAGAACTTATCCGGGGCTTCCCCATTGCTTCGATACCCGGGCCATCAAATTCGTCATAACCATCCAAACCATCCTTCTTCGAGCTTCTCAAGCCCGGCTGGAACAGGCTTTGGCCACCTTCCGCCCTCCCTTCAGCCAGTCAATCACTTGTCTATCCACTGTCTATCACTTGTCTATAATAGACAAGTGATAGACAGTGGATAGACAAGTGATTAAGAGCCTCGCAAGAGGGCGGATGGGGGTTTTATCCAGGACCAGTAAGGTTTCCAGGCCAGGGAGCCGGGCCCTGGGTCTCAGCAGGGATATCCAGTCCGGAGGACGACAGTGCATTAACACGGTATGGAGTGAAGCAAGCCCGCAAAGGAACGCAGCGAGTTTGCGGGGCCAGGAACGAAATACCGTGAACCAGTGAGATATCGTCATTGATAAAACATCCCCACCCCCACCCCATTGGCGGGACGCCGTCCCGCCAATGGGGTGGGGTAAAAAACATCATCAAGGGACAACTCGACACGGCATTCCGCTGCGCTCCATACCGTGCTAATGCACTGCCGTCCTCCGGACTCAGGAAAACTCCACCACGTCACCACGCCACCACGCTAAAACGCTAAAACGCCAAAACGCCAAAACGCCATCACGGCACCACGTCAAAACGTTAAAACTCCACCACGCCCTCACGCCACCACGCTAAAACGCCAAAACGCCAAAACGCCATCACGGCATTCCCCTGCGGAGGGAAAATTGAGCTTAATCCTCGATCAGCACGTCGCCATAGGCGTAATGCCCGTCGTGGAACCAGATGAAAACGCGGTAGAGGCCAGGCTCGAGGTCGTGCACATGCGCGTAGATCGGGTAAAATCCTGGTTGTTCCAGGTAGTATTCCTTGCGGACCGCAAGCTGAGAATCGAGCACAAGAACGGTGGCGGTGCAGCCGGATTTCACCTCCACAGGCAGGCGGAAGTAGTCCTGGCAGGGATTCGGATAGGCCGGCGACACGCTGTTTTCAGCCGGTGGGAGGGTGACACCCACCGGGCCGTAAATATGGCTGGGATCATCGGCAAAAACGTGTTCCAGCCAGTAATAGTACGTGTGGCCATATTCCACATCGGAGTCCGTATAGGTATAGCTATGCAACTCGCTGGTGTTGGTGGCCGGGATCAGTTCTGGAGTGATGCATGGGGCGGTGGTGTGATCGTTCGTTTCAGAGCGGTAGATGCGGAATCCGAGCATCTCGGTTTCCGACTCGGTCACCCAGGTTATGCGAACCTGGTTTTGCTCTGCCAAAGCGGTGAAAGAGAACCAGGGAGGAGGGATAATATAGAAATAGCCTTGGTAGCCGTAGATGTAGGTGTTGGTATCCGAATTGAAAGACACCCGGGGATCCGGGTCGAAGCCGTAGAAGTCCATCAGCACTGAATAGCGGCCTTCCAGGGTCGGGTTGTAAACTCCCTCATGGGTGAAAGTGTGGGGCGTGGCCTGGCCGGTGGGCGAACCATTAAGAAAGATCGAGGCGGCCAGTTCAGCGCCGGTATCGGCATCAAAGGCTTGAACGCAGATGTAGTAAGGGTCTTTGGCACCGCCTCCCTTGACTGTGGACGGAATAAGACCTTGCAGCGCGGCCTGGGATTTGTCTGCAGCGTCGTACTCGAACACTTTCCAGTCCTTGCTGTCCCCGCCTTCGCCGTAGCTTACCGTACCCAGAGAGTTTCCCTGCGCGTCGGTCTGCTCGTAATCCGCGAAGTGGCCCACATACACAGGAAAATCGTAAGCCGCGAGCTCGATCCAGCCCTCATGGGGATCGTCATCGTCGTCCGGATCGAAGATGTTCAATCCGCAGCCCGCGGCAAGCGCGAGCAGGACCAGAAACAGTAGATACGCGGCCTTCTTCATAATATCACCTTAAAGCCTGAATATTTGCGTCGGATATTTCTGTCAAGAAAAAACCGCCCCGGAAAAGGCTTCCGGGGCGGCCTCTTGTGGGGAGATGTATGAAAGGTCAGGTGATCAGGACCTCGCCGCTGCGGAAATCCAGCTTCATCACGGGACCGGCGAATCCGGCCAGCACGGCTTTGGCCATGGCGTCCTCGAGGTCTTTCTGGATCAGGCGTTTGAGGGGCCGGGCGCCGAACTGCGGATCGTAGCCGGCTGTGGCGATATGGTCGACCAAAGCCTGGGTCCAGTCGAGTTCGATCCCTTTCTCGCGGACGCGGCCGGCGAGCTGCTTGAGCTGGATGGCCACGATCTGGCGGATGTTTTCCTTGCTCAGCCTGTGGAAGATGATGACGTCGTCCAGGCGGTTGAGGAATTCGGGCCGGAAATACTGCTTCAGAGTGCCCATCAGTTGCGGGCGCAGGGCTTCGAGGTCGTCGCACTCGTAGATCTCCTGGGAGCCGATGTTGGAGGTCATGATGATCACGCTGTGGCGAAAATCGACCGTCCTGCCCTTGCCGTCGGTCAATCTGCCGTCATCGAGGATCTGGAGCAGGATGTTAAACACGTCCGGATGGGCCTTTTCGATCTCGTCGAAGAGGATGACGCTGTAGGGGCGGCGCCTCACGCCTTCGGTGAGGTATCCGCCCTCGTCGTAGCCAACATATCCGGGCGGCGCGCCGATCAGCCGGGCCACCGAGTGTTTCTCCATGAATTCGCTCATGTCCAGGCGCAGCATGGCTTTTTCGGTATCGAAGAGATAAGCGGCCAGGGTTTTGGCCAGTTCGGTCTTGCCCACCCCTGTCGGGCCAAGGAAAATGAAGGAGCCGATGGGCCGGTTGGTGTCGCTGAGGCCACTGCGGGAGCGGCGGATGGCATTGGCCAAAGCGGTGATCCCCTCCCTCTGGCCGATCACGCGCTGGGCCAGGATGTCCTCGAGGCCGAGCAGCTTGTTCATCTCGCTCTGCACCAGCTTGGATACGGGGATGTTGGTCCATTTGGAGACCACTTCCGCGATCAGTTCCTCATCCACCTTTTCCTTGATCAGGGGGTCGTTGTCCTCTTCCGCCGCGGCGCCGAGCTCTTTCGTGAGTTCAGCCAGTTCATTCTCCTTTTCCTTGATGGAGCCGTAGCGCAGCTTGGCCGTGGTCTCGTAATCCCCTTCCCGCTCGGCTTTATCCGCCTGGCTTTTCAGGGCATCTATCTCGGTGCGCAGGGCGCGGGCGCGCTCAAAAACCTTCTTTTCGTTTTCCCATCTGAGGCGCAGGGCGTTGCGCTCCTCGCTGAGCTGGGCGATCTCGGAACTGATCTTCTCCAGCCGCTGTTTGGAAAGGCTGTCTTTTTCCTTGGCCAGGGACAGGCGCTCGATCTCGAGCTGGCGCAGTTTGCGCTCCGCCTCATCCAGTTCCGAGGGCAGGGAATCGATCTCCATGCGCAGCTTGGCGCAGGCTTCATCGATCAGGTCGATGGCCTTGTCCGGCAAAAAACGGTCGGAGATGTAGCGGTCGCTCATCACGGCAGCCGAAACCAAGGCATTGTCCGTGATCTGGACTCCGTGGTGGACCTCATATTTTTCCCGGATGCCGCGCAGGATGGAGATGGTGTCCTCCACGCTCGGCTCCTGTACCAGCACGGGCTGGAAACGCCTTTCCAGGGCGGGGTCATTCTCTATGTGTTTGCGGTATTCGTCGATCGTGGTGGCGCCGATGCAATGCAGAGAACCCCGTGCCAGAGCGGGTTTGAGCATGTTCGAGGCGTCCACAGCGCCCTCGGCTGCTCCGGCACCCACCACGGTGTGGATCTCGTCGATGAAGAGGATGATGCGGCCGTCGGACTTTTCCACCTCGCCCAATACGGCCTTGAGGCGCTCCTCAAATTCGCCGCGGAATTTCGCCCCGGCCAAAAGAGCCGCCATGTCCAACTCCAGGATGTCCTTGTCCTTCAGGTTTTCCGGCACGTCGCGGGCCACGACCCTGCGGGCCAGGCCTTCCACGATGGCGGTTTTGCCCACTCCGGGCTCGCCGATCAGGATGGGATTGTTCTTGCGGCGGCGGGAAAGGATCTGCACCGCGCGGCGGATCTCGTCGTCACGCCCGATCACGGGGTCCAGCTTTTCCTGGCGGGCCAGGCGGGTCAGATTGCGGGCGTATTTCTCCAGGGCCTGGAATTTGGCCTCCGGATTCTGGTCCGTGACCCTCTGGTTGCCGCGCAGTTCTTTCAGCGCCAGGAGCAGTTTGTCCGCGTCCGCGCCGTTGGCTTTGAGTAACTTGGCGGCCTCCTTGCCTTTGTGGAGGAGGGCCAGCAGGACGTGCTCCAGACTGATGTAATCGTCCTGCAGCTGGTCCGCCTCGCGCTCCGCCTGGTGCAAAACGTCCAGGACCTCCTGGGAAAGGTAGATCTGGGCGCCGCTCACCCGGGGTAGCGTTTTGAGAGCGTCCTCGATCTGGGCGGACAGGGCGGAAGTATTTACCTCCAGCTTTTGCAGCGCGGGCAACACCAGGGAGTCGCTCTGCTTGAGCATCGCGGCCAGCAGATGCAGGTCCCGGATCTCCTGATGCCCATTTTCCTGGGCCAGGTTTTGCATGGACTGCAGGGTCTCCTGGCTCCTGAGCGTAAATCTTTGCGTATTCATATCAAGTTCCTCATAAAGAACAAGATAAGCGGCAAGGCCGGAGTTGTCAAGGAAAATCTTAGCAGACTATGCGGTAGATTGCTAACTTATTCCAAACGCTTGTGGGAATATCGTTTACCCTGCCTGCCGTATGTCTCCCTAACCTATTTGAGCAGGACCAGCTTCCGGACGTAATCCTGGGATCCGGTTTTCAAGCGGCAAAGATAAACCCCGGAGGGGAACTCACTGCCGTCAAAGCTGATCTGCTGGTCACCCGGGCCAATCTGGCGGCGCTCCAGGCAGGCGCCCCGGAGGTTGTAAATACTGAGGGTCCCGGTTTCCCTCTCCGCGACATGGGCCTTGATCTGGAAGGCCTCGCCCCGTCGCGCGGGATTGGGAAACGCGCCGTAAAGCGCTGAACTGCTTTGCGCTCCGGGGATGATGGGATCGTCGGTGGGCACGCCGCCCACGGAGAGTTTGGCCACAAACACATCGCTGCTGCCCATGCTGACCAAGGGATGGGGGCCAAAGATACCCGTCTCTTCGTAATACCCTGTGAAATAGCTGTTCCCGGCGTTGTCCACACCGCTCCCCTGGCCAAGGTCATTTCCCGTCCCGCCGCCCCGGACGGCCCAGATCCAGTTTCCCGCGGCGCTGATTTTGGCCGCGAAAGCATCGAAATTGCCCGCGCTTTCCAGAGTCGAAGCGCCAAACCCGGCGGTCCCCTGAAATCTGCCCGTGACGTGGATATAGCCGTTGCCGTTGGTGGAAATGCCCACACCATAGTCCGAATTGGCCCCTCCCGCGCGCCTGGCCCAGATCCACTCTCCGTCGAAGCCCAGCTTGACGGCGAAGCAATCCCAGGCGCCCTGGCTGACCAGAGAGAATGGCCCAAAGGTGGCGGCACTGCCGAACGCGCCGGTGACGTAGCAGTTGCCGTCCGGATCGGCGCAGATCCCGCTTCCCCAATCGGAGCCCGAGCCGCCGGCTGATACGGCCCAAATCCAGTTTCCGTCGGGATGCAGCTTGGCGACGCAGATGTCATGATAGGCGCTGCTGGCAAGGTCGATCTTGCCAAAATCGGCGCTTCCCTGGAATTCGCCCGTCACCAGGCAGTTTCCGTCATTATCCACGGCGACGGCATAGCCGCAATCGTTTTCCGTGCCGCCAGCGCGCTCGGCCCAGAGCCAGTTTCCGGCCTCATTGAGCTTGGCCACGAAAATGTCGTCATTCCCCGCGCTGTAGAGGGTGGTGGCGCCAAAATCCCCGCTCCCGGAAAGCCTTCCGGTGATGTAGCAGTTTCCGTCCGCGTCGGCGGCCACACCTTTGGCCTCGTCATTGTTTATACCGCCCGCACGCCTGGCCCAGAGCCAGTTTCCGCTGCTGTCCAGGCAGGCGGCGAAAACCTCGGTTCCGCCCACGCTCTGCAAGATGATGTTTCCAAAATGGGCCATGCCGTTGAATTCTCCGGTTAGGTAGATCTTGCCGTTGCCGCCGATGGCGATGCCGCGCCCGGATTCGTCGGTGCCGCCTCCGGCGCGCTTGGCCCAAAGCCAGTTCCCCTCGGCGTCAAGCTTGGCGACGAAGATGTCGTAGCCCCCCAAGCTGGTGAGCAGGTGGGAGCCGAAAGTGGCGGCGGAATAGAACCTGCCGGTGATGTAGGTCGCTCCGTCCCCGTCGGTGGCCGAAGCGTAGGCGTTATCTGAATTCGAGCCTCCGGCGCCCCGGGCCCAGAGCCAGTCC
>JAHYIU010000045.1 GCA_019429425.1 Candidatus Syntrophosphaera sp. | reverse complement strand
GGGACAAGGAGCGGAATGCCGTGACACCGGTGAGATATCGGCAATGATAAAACATCCCCCCCCCCAGCCCCATCGGCGGGACGGCGTCCCGCCAATGGGGGAGGGGGTGGGGTAAAAAAAGGGGATCGTTAATGCCCGCCATCACGGCATTCCGCTGCGCTGCATACCGTGCTAATGCACTGTCGTCCTCCGGACTCAGCCAAAACTCCACCATGGGGGGTGGGGTAAAAAAAGGGGATCGTTAATGCCCGCCATCACGGCATTCCGCTGCGCTCCATACCGTGCTAATGCACTGTCGTCCTCCGGACTCAGCCAAAACTCCACCATGGGGGGTGGGGTAAAAAAAGGGATCGTTAATGCCCGCCATCACGGCATTCCGCTGCGCTCCATACCGTGCTAATGCACTTTCGTCCTCCGGACTCCAGGGACGAAAAAAACCCCGCCGGAGCGGGGGATGATTTAGTGAGATTTTTCTTTATATAAGGATGGGGGCCTATTCCTCGATCTCGAGGACGACGTTTCCTTCGAGGGAATCGATCATGAACTGGGCGGATTCGTTGAGGTCGCCTTCGGGGAATTTTTGCAGGAATTCGCGGAAGAGCTCCAGGGCGCGTTCATTGTCCTTGAGTTCCTCGGCCACCAGGAAGGACTTCATGAAGAAGGCGCGGTAGTCGTCGGCGTTGTTTTTGTAGCCGCTGATGATCTGGTCGTAGAAGGTGATGGCGTCTTTGAAATTGCGCTGGCGGGCGGAGTTGTCCGCCATGTTGAAGAGGTCTTCGGCAGAGAGCTGGAGCCGGAGTTTTTCGGGGTATTTGCGCAGGTTGAATTCAGCATAGATATCCTGGGTCACCTTTTCCTGCTGGGAAGCCTGGGCCTGGTTTCTGAGGGTTCCGAAGATGCGGGGTTCGATCTCGGTGAAGCTTTTAACTTCGGGCGGGGTTTCCCTGAGGTTGCGGAAGAAAAGGACGTCTCCGCGGGCCGAGGTGAAGACGGGGCTGATGTAGCCGACGGGGTTGTCCCAAACCATTCGGGAGAATTTATCGTCGGGGCCGATCCCGGTGATGATCCCATTGTCGTAGATGTTGTCCAGGGTGGAGAGTTTGGGCTTGGTGGATTGTTTTTCGATGAGGGCCTGGATGCGCTTGTCGTCGCCTTTTTTGACATAGCTCTGGTATTTTTTGAGGGCGCTTTTGGCGGCCTTTTCCTTGTCGAACCAGAGGACCTCGATGGTCTTGTAGGCGGGGGTGGTGTAGTCCGAGAGATGGGCATCGTAATAGGCGCGGACCTCTTCGTCGGTGATCTCGATTGAATCGACTACGAGCTGCTTGAAGACCTCGTTGAGGATGTAATAGCGCTTCATCTGGACGTATTCTTCGTTGTCCTGGATGATGATGTCGTAGTTTTGGTCCTTGGCTTCGGCGTAGAGGAGTTTGCGGATGAGCTCCTGGTCGAGAAGCTGTTTGGCGCCCTCGCCTTTGGTGATGAAGAGCTGTTCCTGGGGCGAAAGCTTGGCAAAGGCGTCCAGGAGCGTCCCGACGGTGATGTTCAGCTCTGGATTGGTGGAGGAGACCAGGCTGAGGTCCATGATCTCGGCATTGCTGGCGCGGTCGGTGACGTCGATCTCGGCCAGGCGGGCGGAGTCGGTCACCACGCCGTATTTGGCCTTGAGGCGGTCGGTGAGCTCGTTGAGCACCCTGGTTTCGACCCCCGGACGGGCGCGCTGTTCCAGCTCGGGCTCGACCTCGTCAAACTCCTTCTGGCGCCCCTGGACGTATTCGAGGGTGCGGAAAACATGCCAGCCGGTGGCGGTCTTGAAGGGCCCGTGGACAACGAGGGGATCGGGCCCGGTTTCAGAAATGATCCGTTCCAGCTCGGCGTCGTTGCCGATTCCCGGGAGGTTGCCGTTGAGGCGGATGTTCTTGATCATGCCCTGGAGTCCCTTGGCATAGCTGTTCACGTTGTAGAGGTCGGAAACCTCCTCGAAGGATTTTCCGGCATTGAGCTCCGCGATCGCCTTGAGGGCGGAAGCTTCGTCTTCGGCCTGGAGATAGCTGAGGCTGAGGTAGGGGAAAATGTAGTAAGCCTGCTTGTTCTCGTCGTAATAGCGCTGCTTGTCTTCGCGGGTGACGACGACGAGGTCGCTGATGTTGCGTTTGTAGTATTCCTGGATGAGGAACTGGCGGGTTCCGGCCTCGATCTTCTCCTGGACGCTGGGCAGGGATTCAATGCCCATCCGGATGGCCTTGGCCATGAAGGCCTCTTCCATGGCGATGACGTCGAGGACCTGGGTCTGGCCGTCAACGGTGCGGTATCTGCCCTGGGAAGCGGCGGGTATTTTGGAGATCCGGGCATCGAGGTCCTGGCGGGTGATGATCCCGCCGTCGAACTCGGCCAGGATGTCGGATTCATTTATCTTGTTCTGATTGGTTACGGTGACCGGTCCCGCGGCGAAGCAGGCAGCCACGCTCAGGGCCAGAAGCAGGGCGGAAAAGCGCCGGCGAATCATAGGCATGTTTTATCTCCTTGAAATGATGCTTATTAGGATGAGAGCAAAAAAAAGAATGGACAGGAATGCGTCAAGAATTTTATTGGAAAAAGGGTTTATGGGATTTTTTACCGGAATTTGGCACGCATTGTGCTTAACCTAAAAGAAATAAAATTCCTAATAGGAGGAAATACAAATGCTCAGGAAACTGAAAAACCAAAAGGGATTCACCCTAATCGAAATCTTGGTGGTGGTGATCATCGTTGCCATCCTGGCAGCGCTGGCCGTGCCCATCTATATGCGTTACGTGGAGAAATCACGCTCAACTGAAGCCCAGACAGCGATCGCCGCGATCCGCAAGACCTACGATGTGTACAGGCAAACCAACGGCACCACGCAGGATTTCACGATTGAGAAAGCCATGCGCGAGACCAACCTTGGCCAAAGCACGCAGAAAAACTGGAAGTTCGAAGTGACCGGCAATCCGCCCAAAAAGTTCATTGCCACCTCCACGGAAGAATTCGCCGGCGGACCTGACAAACAGGTCTGGTATGACGTTGACGACGCCAAATTCCATGGCTACGGAATCGACCAGTTCACCGATCCCAACACAGAAGGAATGCAGACCGACACCAATTAACCTGGAGGCAACAAGTTGACTATCCACGAATTGCTTCGCTTCACAGCGGAAGCCGGGGCTTCGGACCTGCACATCGCTGCCGGGGCGCATCCGATGGTGCGCGTGAACGGCAAGATGAAGCGCCTGAACCTGCCGATCCAGTCTGTGGAGGAAGTGGAGAACCTTGTCTTTGGGGTGATGAACGAAGTCCAGCAGGAAATGTTCAAAAAACAGCTGGAGATCGACTTTTCCACCAAGCTTAGCAACGACGTCCGCTTCCGCGTGAACGCCTTCCATCAGGTCAACGGCGTGTCAGCCGCCTTCCGCGTGATACCCAACGAGATCAAAGGCTATGATGAGCTGCATCTGCCGGATATCCTGAAACGGCTGACCACCAAGGAAAAAGGCCTGATCCTGGTGACCGGGCCCACGGGCAGCGGCAAATCAACCACCCTGGCCACGATGATCGACTCGATCAATGACAACCGCAACTGCCACATCATCACGATCGAGGACCCGATCGAGTTTGTGCATCAGAGCAAGAACAGCCTGATCAACCAGCGCGAGCTGGGCCACGACACCTGGAGTTTCACGGCGGCGCTGAGAAGCGCTCTGCGTGAGGACCCGGACGTGATCCTCGTGGGCGAGATGCGTGACCTGGAGACGGTGTCATTGGCGTTGACAGCGGCCGAGACCGGCCACTTGGTCTTCGCCACCCTGCACACGGGCAGCTGCACCAAATCCATTGACAGGATCATTGACATGTTTCCCAAGGAACAGCAGCAGCAGGTGCGATCCATGCTCTCCGAATCGCTGGAAGCGGTCCTTTCGCAGACCCTGCTTCCCACCAAGGACGGCAAGGGGCGCGTTCCGGCCCTGGAGATCATGGTCGCCAACGCCGCGGTGCGCAACCTGATCCGCGAGGAAAAGACCTATCAGATCCCCTCGATCATTCAGGCCAGCACCAAAGAAGGCATGCAAACCCGCGACCAGTCGCTCTACAACCTGGTGATGAACAACCTGGTGGAGCGGACCATCGCGGAGGAATTTGCCGACAATCCCAAGCAGTTCGCCTCCGGAGCGGGATTCTCATGATCGAGACCCCTGCCCTTTCCGCAAGCTCAGAGTCCCCTGGCCTGCTGCGCAGGCAACAGGGCATGACCCTGCTTGAAGTAATAGTTGTGATGCTGATCATCGTGGTCATGGTGATCAGCATCTACATCGGCATCGTCTACGCGGAAAGGCAATTGCTGACCAATTACCGGGACCGCGTCGCCACCCTGCTGCTCAACGGCGAGCTGGAGATGGAATACTACCGCTATTCGCGCAGCAACCCGTTCCAACTCCAGGCCAACGTGCAGTATGTGATCGACGACCTGAACCCGGACCACATCCAGCACGCCTATATGACCATTGAGCGCAAGACCGGCCAGGAAACCTCAAACGAGCAGCTCCTGAACTTCGTGTACCTGGAGGCCACCATGAGGTGGACAGACCAGGTCACGCAAAAAGAACGTTTCATCCGTATGCGGGAAGACTATTTCCTGCCCAATACCGGACCATAATGAAAAAAATTATAAAACACGGCACCGGAATAATCGGCCGGCAACGCGGCGTGACCTTGGTCGAGGTTATCGTCGTGATGATCATCTCCACGCTTCTGATCGTGACCGCCGCGTTGGGGGTCGGCGTTTTTTTCCGCAAATACAAGGAACTGAACGCCTGGGCCGAATTGCAAACTGACGCCCTGGACGCCCTCAACATTATCAAGAACGGAGTGCCCGTCGGCAGCGGCGACAACATGGAGTATTACGGCGTGACCAACGCCATGAAGCTCCAACTGACCAACACGACGACCAACACCGCGAACGGGATCCGGATCGTCCCGCCCACCGACAGGCTGATGGAGACCAACGATTACGCCCACTTCTTCCTCTATGACGGAGTGGTGCGCTGCACCTATGTGTTCCACGGGATCCAGGTGGCCTCGCCGCTCTACATCTTTCCCAAGGAGGAAAACCTGGGGAAGATGGTCGTGGACCGGTTCCTGATCACCAAACTCAATCAGGAACAAGAGGTCTTGGCGGTCCAGGTCGAACTCCACGCCCGGGTCAAGACCGGCACGGACAATTTCCGGACGGTCAGATTCAGGACCAAGATGGCCAAGAAATGAACCAGCTCAAGCTCCAGCCAAGGAGGTATAAGGATGTTTAAACACCCCAGCGGGAATATTGCCATAGCGATGCTGCTGATGGTGATCGCGGCGATGTCCGGGTTCACCCTTTCCAGCCTGGCCATGCGTGATGTGGTAGCCTTCCAGTATGATTTTGAAGGCTTCCAGAGCATGCTGCTATTGCGCAGCGAAGCTTACCGCGGGCAGAGGATCGCCCAGAAACTGGGCACGGTGCTCATCCCCGTTCGCACCTCGGAGCGCAACGTCGAGGTGGTGAATTCCGCATTGCGCAAGACTTTCAAGATCCAGTCCATCCTGAGCCAGGGCGGACTCCTGGACATCCAGGACGAGGTGGTGATCGGCGACCGGAAACAGATGACCCAGGTGAAATCCCTGGTCAAATCCAAATCCGGTATCGGCCAAACCGCCATGATGAACACCAAATTCTCCATGATCCGGAAATACAGCATCTATACCCTGGAGACCGAGACTTTTGCCAAATACATGTATTTCACGGACACGGACGAATCCCCCGCCGAACAGAACGTCTATTTCTACGGCCCGGACCTGATCTACGGCCGGGTGCACAGCAACACGGACATCTGGATCAAGCAGGCCGGGGGCGGGACCAACAACGGCTGGCCCACCTTCTTCGGCTGGGTGTCCACCACGGGTGAGATCAAATCCTATTCCGGTTCCTACAACGTGAACGAGATCTTCCTGGGCGGCCTCACCGAAGGCTATGCCTACACGATCTTCCCCGAGGAAGCAACGACCATCCGCAGAAACGGCCACGTCGTCGGACCGCAGTATTTCGATCCGGACAACATCATGTTCATCGATGTGGACGGCAGCGGCTATACCGCCTACCACGGCATTGTTGAAGATCCCTACCGGGAATACTCCATGGTCTATGATCCCTATCCGCCACCCAATGACGCCACATACCAATATACGAACCAGTATAACGTCAGAGACACGACCTGGACCTTCTGGGGCACCGGCAGTTCGTTGAACCAGTCCAATTTCGTCCACGGTAAGCTCTGGATCAAGGGGAAGTTTGGCACCTACCAGACCTGGGGCTGCGCGGACACCATGTATCTGATCGGAAGCATAGAGCTTTCCAACACAAATCCGGGATCGAATCCGATCAACAACCGCACCGACGTGGTGGGCCTGGTCTCCGAGAAATCCATCGTGATCAAATACGGCTACCGCGACCCGGTCGATTCCCTGCGCTACCATCCCAACATGGGTCCTGACACGGGCTACGGCGGGATCTGGATCTACGCGGCGATGGCGGCTTTGGGGGACGGACACGGCAACTCCCACGCGGACGGGGTCTTCACCTTTGAATACCAGCATCCGCATCCCTCCGTTCCGGCTGTGCTTGTGAACGTGGGTGGTGTCCCAACCTATTTTGACAAGATCGACCTGCACCGGCGCCGTTTTCCCCAGAACTATGCCAATCCCTGGCCGCCGTTGATCGACTATCCCTGGTACAATCCGCTTTGGCCGGAACGAGTCCCCTATCTGGAACGCGGCTACATCAACGTGCATGGCTCGATCTCGCAAAGGCGCAGGGGCTTTGTCCACCGCAGCTATTATGACGTGGAATGGCCTTCCGGGGGAGCATGGAACCAGCCGATCGATTACTGCGGCGGCTCCAGCGCTCCGGCGACCGTTGCCCATAACGATCCCGTGCTGAATTTCCAGCTTACCAACACCAATTGGCCCGGGGCTTCAGGCTCCGGAACTGGATATAAAAAGAACTATCACTACGACGACCGGTTTTACAAAACCTCACCGATCGATTTCCCGGAAGTGAACCGCAGGGACGAAACACCTTTCTCTGCCGTCAACTGGGTGATCAAAAGGCCGCCGGAGAATCTCTAAGAATAATAATGTCATAGATAAGAGGAACTATGAAGAAAAAGAAAACGATCAAATTCAAGGAGTCGGTGGGAATCGACATCGGGACTCACAGTGTGAAGGTCGTGCACCTCAAAAAGCTGCATGAAGGATTCAAGCTGCTGAATTACGAGATCCGTCCCACAGTTCCGCAGGGAGTGGAGTACATTCCCAGCGACCTCCGTCCGGATCGCTATGCTCCGGTCATCGTGGAGATCATGAAAACCCTGCACATCAATCCCAAGAAGATCCAGCACCTGGTTACCGCGGTTGGAGGGGACAACACCAGCATCAAGCAGATCAAGACCATCTTCCTGCCCGAGGATGAACTGGAATCCGCCCTCTTCTTCGAAGCCAAGAAACACATCCCGATCAGCGGGACGGACATGGTTCTGGACTACCAGGTGATCAACGTGGAGGAGAAGACCAACAACATGAACATCCTGTTGGCAGCCACCTCCAAAGACCTGTTGAACGAACATACCAACAACCTGGTCACCGCCGGATTGACTCCCAACATCGTGGACATCGATTCCCTGGCCGTTGCCAACAGCTTCGCCCTGAACGCCTTCGTCGAGGAAGGGGTGTACGTCCTCCTCAACTTGGGCGCGCACCGCACCAACATGGTGATCTGGGGGCCAGAAGCCAAGTTCTTTGCCCGGGACATCCCCTACGGCGGCTATCACTTCACGCGCGACATCATGCGCAGACGGCAGATGGAATGGGACGTGGCGGATGCCTACAAGATGCAATGGGGCCTGTTGGACGATCCGAACTCCCCGGATACCAAAACGATCAGCATGCTGGACATCTCCGAGAAATCGACCGAAGACGCCATTGTGGAAGAATTGCGCCGTTCCCTGCGCTTCTATGTCAAGGAAGCGGGCAACAGCGATTTTCGCAAACTCTACATCATGGGCGGCACCGCCAAGCTGAAAGGTTTGCAGGAATACATCCAGGAAAAGGTGAGCATCCCCACAGATATCTTCATGCCCTTCATCAACGTGGAAATGCCCGAGAAATTCGTGGATAAGAAAGACCCTCAGCTGGCGCTGGCGATCGGCCTGGCAATGCGGACCGAATAGGAAGTGAATATGACAAACGTGTTTTATTTCAAAGTAAACCTGAACAAATACGGGGAGATGAAGCTCCAGGCGGAGCGGGAGAACAAGACCTTCCGCAATGCCGTGATCGCGTTCTTGCTGGGAGCGATAATCATGTTTGCCGGTTTGATCTATCTGAACAATTCCCTGAAGAGGAAGGTCGAGATCCGGCGCCAGTATTACAAGGAAATCAGCGCCCGGCTGTCTGAATACCAGTCCAGCGGAGATTACCTTTCCGTGGTCGACGTGGACAAATTGGCCGAAACGTTCACGGACAGGATCTTCTGGACCAAGAAGCTCCAGGCCCTGAGCCACGAAATCGACCAGCAACTGGCCGTCCGCAAACTGAACTTCAACAACGGGGTTCTGACCCTGAACGGCATCATCGAGGTCAACCGCAATATCAGGGAAGGCGACATCACTTTCGATTTTGTCCAACGCCTCAAAGCCAATCCGGAGATCAGCAACGATTTTCCGGAGATCAAATCAGGCTCCAAGACGAGACAAGTGGCCAAGGACACTGAGATCCTCGAATTCGTGATCGAATGTTACAGCAGGGATGCCTCAGCCTTCCGAGGGAGTGCGCAATAATGAAAGAGAAATATCTAATCCTCATCCTGGTGATGATCTTGATCACGGTCCTGTTCTTTTGGATTGCCAGCAACTCGATCACCAAAAACGTGGCCGAGATCAATAAATACGACCGGAACATCAAGAGCACGCTGGAAAAACTCAACAGCGCCCTGATCATGGACGAGCAATTGCGAGAATTTTCCCAGATCATCGACAACAGCCTCACCACCGGAAGCAACTTCACTATCGACGAGCTGAACGAATTTCAGAAAGAGATCGAGAAGATCAGGGACGACAACAAACTGAAGCTGATCAAGATCTCGGATTCCAACAAGTTCGCCGAAGCCGGCATGATCGAAACCACCTACAACCTCGAACTGCAAGGCACTTTCCAGCAGATGGGCCAATTCATCTCAGCCATCGAAGCGCTGAACCACATCATCAAGATCCAATACCTGGATATCAGCCCCACCCAGGCTTCCGACAGAAACGTCACCGATCCGAACGCTCCCAACCAATACCGCATAACCATGGAGCTTTCGATATTCAAGGTCAAAAAGGAGGCCTAAGATGCAAGTGAGATTCATCAAAGACTTCGCCATTGCCCTGATCGTGATATTGCTGCTCGCCTTCGCCATCCGCCTCTATTCGATGAACGTGAAGCGCAACAGCATTCCGGATCAATCCAGGTATACCGACGAATCCGTCACCGACACCCTGAAGGCAAGGATCCTCTCGATCGAATCTTCGATCCAGGATCGGCAGAATTTTGTCTTCTCCGTCAGGCATGATCCCCTGCGGCAGGGTAACATCATAAAGGACCGCTTCGACCTGACCAAGGAATTCGAAGAGATGCTGCGCAACACCTTCCGCCCCACCGGGACCTACATAGACCAGAATTCCGGCAAGAGGCTGGTCACCGTTGAATATCAGGACAAGATCTTCAGCGGCGGCGTCGGCGACGTGATCGAAGGCCGGAGGATCACCTGGATCGATGAGAAGAACATCGGCATCTACTTCGGCGGGGCCCAGACCCTGGCCATCCAACCCCGGCCTGCGATGCCGGATTTCACCAGAGAAGACATCCAACGGCTGTCTAACGACCAGAACTACTAATCATGAAAAAATATAACGAAGCTGGAGAAAATATGTTAAACGCTTTCGTATCCAAACGCTTTATTGTTTGTGCCCTGATCCTGAGCTTTCTCTTCGGAGTGGCCATGCTGGGCGCTCAATCCAGCGCTTTAAGAAAACCTGTTACCTTACACAGCGTTGACGAGCCGCTT
Source organism: Candidatus Syntrophosphaera sp. (assembly GCA_019429425.1). NCBI lineage: Bacteria > Pseudomonadati > Candidatus Cloacimonadota > Cloacimonadia (SeqCode) > Cloacimonadales (SeqCode) > Cloacimonadaceae (SeqCode) > Candidatus Syntrophosphaera > Candidatus Syntrophosphaera sp. Next base: position 9,727 of record JAHYIU010000045.1, on the reverse strand, counting down.
TCCTCGGTTCTCAGCACCCTGGCGCGCCTCAGCGGAACAAACATCGTCCTGGCCACTGACCAATCCACGGGAGCCGAAAGGGAAGAGAAGCGCGTCACCCTGAGCGTCAGGGAAGTCCCAGTCGAAACTGCGGTGTCCCTCGTTTCACGCTCAGCCGGACTTTCCTACCGGATTTTCGGCGAGAACACCTTCCTGGTGGGAACCAGGCAGAACATCATGGAAGAATCCGGGGAACGCAGCGACATCATCTATCTGAACAACCTGGACGCCAACAAGGTCAGCAAAGCCCTGGAAGACACCCAGGGCGTCATCGTTCCCCTGGAAGGCCAGAACGCCATCATGGTCTATGGCAACACCGACACCTTTGAAAGCATCAAGGCCTTGGTGGAGAAGATCGATGTGGAGCAGAAGCAGATCGAGATCCGGGTGCGTTTGATCGAGGTAAGCCTCACCGATTCCAAGAAATACGGGATCGACTGGAGCCGCCTCAACCACCTCACCACGATCATCGCGGAAGATCCCGTGAACGCGTCCGGAACCGGCCTGCCCTACAACTTCACCGATCCGGACGGCTACCTGCCCTACGGCGATCCCACCGATTTCGAGATCCTGCCTGACCAGCAGCATTTCCAGAGGATCAACGGCTTCCAGGACATCGGCCATTTCAGCCGCCAACTGACAGCCTTTGACATCACCATCGACTGGCTGCTGGAAAACAACGCCGCCAAACTGCTGACGGATACGCGCGTGACCTCTCTGAACGGAGCACCGGCAATGATCCACATCGGCGAGGTCGTACCCTTCGTGGTCACCGACAACGACAAGCAGATCCAGGTGGAACGCGAGGAAGTCGGCATCATGCTGAATGTCACGCCCACCGTCAATGAACAGGGCCTGATCACCGCGCAGATTGCCCCGGAAGTCAGCTCCGTGACCGAACTTGTGGGCGGCTATGTTCCCCGCACCAAGGTGCGCAGAATCTCCTCCACGGTCACCGTTCCCAACGAGCACAAGATCATTGTGGGCGGCCTGCTGAACTCCACGATCACCCAAAAGACCTCAAAGCTTCCTTTGCTGGGAGATCTGCCCTTTATCGGCAAACTATTCCAACACCGCTATGAATTGGTGGAAAACACCGACCTGATCATCGAGATCACACCTCGGTTGATCACTTCGGATCAGATCAAGCCGGACCCCAACCTCGAGGATTTCAAGAATCTGGGCGAGGTCAAGCTGGACGAACGTTTGACCAGGCGCTTGATCGAATTCGAAGAAGAAGAAAACTAAGGGGAGACTAACATGAAAAGATACAAACAGCTTTTCCCCGTTCTCACCATCCTGGTGCTGATGCTGGTTTCGCTCACCACCTCCTGTGACCAGCGCAATCCGCCTCCCATGGGACTGGACGCTCCGCTGCTCTCGGAAGTGCGGATCATCACCAAGATAGTGGCCACACCGGACACCATCTACTCCGACAACAACATCACCTATTCCGAGATCGCCGTCACCATCAAAGACGGTGAAGGTTTCGGGGTCCCTTCCCAGATAGTCAATTTCCGCACCGATGTTGGCCGCATCCTGGCCAGCGTGCCCACAGACAGCAGCGGAGTGGCTACCACCACTTTCTGGGATGACGGCGACAGCGGCCTGGCAACAATCACCGCGGTCGTGCGCAATTATTCCGACAGCGAACAGAACTCGATCGTTTCGGCCGATACCGCCATGGCCCAGGTTTTCATCGCCGATGTGCCGGAAATAGAGACAGTGACGATAAACTTCCTCTCAACGGCCAATCCGTATCCCATGACCGTCATGCAGACCACAGAGATCAATGCCACAGCCACAAACATTCTGGGGGATCTGGTGCCCAACAACACCCTGATCACCTTCACCTGCACCAAAGGCAGGTTTGTGGATGAGGCGGGCAATGTGCTGGGCATATCGATAGTCGCCGGGACCACCAACGGGAGGGCCTACGCCAGATACAATGCCGGAGCCCTGGCCACGACCACACCTGATGTGGAGAACGCCTTCGTTACGGCAAGTATCGGAACGGTCTCCAGCACCAGGGAGGTATTGATCCGGGCCGGCCTGCCAGCCGCCATTGGTTTGCAATCCTTTGTCCAGGTTGACGGCGAGATGATCGAGGCGGACACGAGCTTTGTGGCCAGCCCCAACCACATCTACATGCGGGCCACTCTGAACGACTTGCACGGAAATCCTTGCCAGACCAAACCGGTGAGGTTCCAGACCAATCTGGGGACTTTCCTGAACACCACCCAGTCGGTGACGATCAACACCGATAACATGGGCCAAGCCCAAGTGCGCTTCACACCCGGCCTGCAAGCCGGAGCGGCCACCATCCAGGCTTTCGCCAACAACGACACCCTGCAGACTCAGCTCATCTTCAATGTGACCTCAGACGACATCCATTCCATCTCTTTCACCCAGGAAGGCCAGATCGACCTCAACGTTGCCAACACCGGCGGCGTCGAATCCGCCATCCTGCGGGTGAACTTGAGAGACATCAATGGCAACCTGATCGACACCCCGCAGGACGTGTATTTCAGGATCGTGAACACGAATCCGCCTGCCGGGGCCAATCTAAACAACTATCCTGTTTCCGACAGCGTACTGGTGGTATCCAGTGGGGGTGAAGCCCAGATCTCGGTAAACAGCGGTTCGGAATCAGGGATCCTGATCATCCGGGCATCTTGTACCAATGAAAGCGGTAGATGGGTGCGGGCCACCAAGGCCAACATCGTGATCCACGCCGGTCCTCCGGCTGAGGTCAGGCCTTTCATTGGCGGCTTCAACACCGGCCAGAACATGGGCGGCGGACTCTGGAGAGTGATCGCCGGAGCCGTTGTCAAGGACATCTACGGCAACCCAGTCGATCGCGGGACCTCGGTGTTCTTTGAATTGATCAACAATGTCACCAACTGCCAGATCGGTGGCAATGCCTACGTTGGCAACGTCAGCGTGGAGGACGACTCCCTCGACGGCGTCGCCTACACGACACTCAGCTATTCCGGCATCTACACCAACGATCTGATCACGATCCGGGCCAGCACAGGCGCGATCATGGGAGAAGGCGTGGACGGTTATGCCACTGTGCCTCTGCCTTTGAACGATCCGCGCTTCGAGATCCAGGCCAACCCTGCCTCCCTGATCTTTGGAGACACCTCTCCGGATTGGAAATCGGCTGACATCTATGCCGTTCTGACCGACGGACAGGGCCAGATGATCGGAAATTCCGCCATCATGCTCCTGGCGACCAAAGGACAGTTCGTGGCGATCCCGGGATTCAACAACAACTATCCCACCGATCCGGCCTGGAGGATCATCACTGACGACGGAAGCTACGGGACCGGCGATTATGTCGGCTGGGCCTGGGGCCAGATCCGTTATCACCGGCTGGAATGCCCGGCAGGCGATCCGCAAACGGAGACCCCCGGCCAAACCAGCGGCGTGATCATCGGCCGCATCCTGGGCACCAATGTGAGCGCGGAAACCAACGTGGCGATCTATCGCTACTGGACACCCGCTCCTCCGTTCTAAACAATGATTTGTTCGGCGCGGGGATGGCCGCAAACCATCCCCGCCCATATTACCGGGGAGGAACCCAAACCACCGGCTTTGGCCTTTGTTTTGTAATATCGCATAAAGGATGACTTTAAATGAGTTATAACCCCCAATTCGCCAGAATGGGTGAGATCCTCATCCACGAAGGCTTCGTCAATGAAGATCAGGTCAAGGAAGCCCTGATCAAACAAACCAACTTCGGGTTGAAGATCGGCGAGACCCTGATCAAACTCGGCTATCTGAATGAAAAGCAATTGCTTCAGGCTCTGAACCAGCAGCTCGGCTACAACATCGTGCAGGACAAGGAACTGATGGACCTGGACCTGAACATCGTTTCCCTGATCCCGGAGCCCTACGCGGTGCAGAACAGGGTTATCGCTCTGCGCGAGGAAGGCGACGGCATCGTGGTCGCGCTTGCTGATCCGGAGGACATCACTGTACTGGACAGCCTCAAGAAGCTGCTGGGCAAGAAGATCAAGCCGGAGCTGATAGGCGAATCGGTCCTGCGCGACACCATTGAAAAGCACTATAAGAGCATCCGCACCACCACTCAGGTCGAGGACGCGGTGGGCGGCTTTGACTTTGTGGCTGTCGACGAGGACGAAAACGAGATCACTATCGCCTCCGCTTCAGCGGATGCCGATGCCCCGATCGTGAAACTTTTGAACCTGATCATCAATGAGGCCATCAAAGCAGGCTCCACGGACATCCACATCGAACCCCTGACCAAGAGCACCCGGATCCGCTACCGGATCGACGGAGCCATGCGGGAGGTGATGACACCCCCGATCGGCATGCATCCCGGCCTCGTTTCCCTGGTCAAGGTGATGTCCAAACTCAATATCGCCGAGCGCCGCCTGCCCCAGGACGGCCATATTTCGCTCAAAACGTCCCTGAAGAGCGTGGACGTCCGTGTTTCCATCACTCCCACAGTTTTGGGTGAAAAGGTCGTGATGCGCCTCTTGGACAAGGGCGAGTTTGGCTTCAAGCTCACCACCCTCGGTTTCGAGCAGGAGGACATGGATATCTTTGCCAAGATCATCCGCCGGCCTTACGGGATCATCATCGTCTCCGGCCCCACCGGAAGCGGTAAATCAACCTCGCTGCATGCCGCCCTCAAAGAGATCCAGGATATCGAGACCAATATCATCACCGTGGAAGACCCTGTCGAATACCGCCTTGAGGGCATCACCCAGATCGAGACCAAGGAACAGATCGGCCTCACCTTTGGCACCGCCCTGCGTTCAGTTCTGCGCCAGGACCCGGACATCGTGCTGATCGGTGAGATCCGCGACCAGGAAACCGCGGATATCGCGATCAAATTCTCGCTCACCGGCCACCTCGTGTTCACCACCTTGCACGCCAATGACGCTCCCAGCACGATCACCCGTATGATCGACATCGGCATCAAACCCTACCTGGTGGGTTCATCCCTCAGTCTGGTGATGGCCCAGCGCCTCGTCAGAAAGGTCTGCCCCTACTGCGTGCAGGACTACAAGCCGAGCGAACTTGAGCTCAGCGATTGCGGGCTCACCCCCGAAGAGGCTGAAAAGATTGAATTCAAGATGGGTAGAGGCTGCGTCCATTGCGACAACACCGGATTTTCCGGACGTACCGGCATCTTTGAGCTTCTCACCGTCAATCCCGAGATCCGCCGTCTCATCTATGAGGGAGGAAATCAGGACCTGATCCGTGAAGCCGCCCTGAGAGCCGGAATGCGCACCCTGCACGACGCTGCGAAGCAAAAAATGATCCGCGGCGTCACCACCATCCGTGAAGTCATCAAGATGACCATCGTGGAATAATTAAAGAAGGTATCAGCTATGCCGAATTTTGCCTATATCGTTAAGGACGCCAAAGGCGCCAGGGTGGAGGGCATCCTCAAAGCCGACACCCTGGACATGGCGGTGGATAAACTTGCCAAGGAAGGCAGCACGATCATCTCCGTCAAAGCCGCTGCGGAAGGAGCTTTCAAAGGCAAACTCTCGCTCTTTGACAAGGTCATGCTCACAGTCTACAAGATCCGCACGGGCGTGTCGCTCAGGACCCTGGTGTTCTTCACCCGCCAGCTTTCCACGATGTTCTCCGCCGGTCTCACAATCGAAAAGGCCATCACAGACCTGGAGAAAGAGGAAAAGCAAAAGAAGTTCTCCAAAGTGTTGCGCCGCCTTTCTGAGGACATCCGCAAGGGATATTCACTCTCCGAGGCCATGGAACAGCATCCCGGGGTCTTCAATTCCCTGTATGTCGCCCTGGTCAAGGCCGGTGAGGTCTCCGGTACCCTGCATACGGTTCTGGACGAGCTTTCCGACTATCTGGAAAAGATCGAGGACACCCGCCGCAAGGTGAAATCCGCGATGGCCTATCCCGTCTTCATCATGATCTTCCTGGTCTTCGTGGTATGGTTGATGTTCTATTACGTCATCCCCTTGTTCGCCTCAGTGTATAAGGATTTCAACGCCGAATTGCCCCTCCCGACCCAACTCGCGATCGCCATCAGCGATTTCATCACCCAGAATGCCTTTCTCTCCATTCTGATCATTATTGGTGTCGTGGTCACCTTCTTCCTGGTCTACCTCACCGATCGGGGCCGCTACGTCATGGACACCATCAAGCTCAAGATCCCCGTCGTGGGCAAGGTGGTCACCAATTCCATCATGAGCAAGTTCGCCCGCACCTTCTCCATCCTGATGGCTGCCGGCGTACCGATCATGGATACCATGGAGCTCACGGAAAACGTGGTGCAGAACGCCGTCGTGGAAGGCGGAGTGCGCCGCGCCCGGGTGATGGTCAAGGAAGGCTACGGTGTGGCCAATTCCTTCCGCAGGACCGGCCTGTTTCCGCCCACCCTGCTGCAAATGCTTTCCACCGGTGAGGAAACCGGAGACATGGACAAGCTGCTGGGCAAAGCCGCCCAGTTCTATGAAAAACTCGTGGACGCGGTCGTCGACCGCCTCACTTCGCTGATCGAGCCACTCCTGATCGTGATCATGGCCGCCGTCGTCGGCGGTATCATCGTCACCATCTATCTGCCGATCTTCAGCCTCGGCGAAGCCATGAGCCAGGGCATCAGATAAACAGCCCAAAACATTGTACGATCCAGGCCGGGATTTCCCTCCCGGCCTTTTGTTTTATGATCCGTTTCCTTGCCTTGGCCCAGCCGGCCGGCTTGAACTCCAAAGGCGCTACTCCACTCCGATTAACGCATAACGCGTAACCCATCACGCAAAAAATCTCTTGACCGATTCTCCCGGACCATCCAAACATCTTTCCAAAGTTTTTTTATCCATAAGAGGAGGAAAAATGAACGGTATGAAAGGCTTTCTGCTCTGCGTTGCCCTGCTCTGCCTGGCACTTGTATTGACCGCGCAAACACCGCAGTGGGGATGGGCTGTTAACGTAGTAGGGAATAGTAATAATTATTCAGAATCAATAGCTACTGACGACTATGGCAATCAATACATCACAGGCAGTTTTACCGATACAGCAGTTTTCGGTCCGATATCTTTGACCAGTATTAGCAGTAGTGACCTGTTTATAGCAAAACTTGATGCGAATGGGAACTGGTTGTGGGCAAATAGGGCTGGAGGAGTGGGGAGTGATTCTGGTCGGGGAATAAGTGTTGATAGTGAAGGTAACATCTATGTTACAGGCAATTTTGCGGGAGAAGCTGTTTTCGGGCCTTTAGTTTTGGTAAGCAGCGGATTGGAGGATGTCTTCGTCGCAAAACTGGACACAAACGGAAACTGGCTCTGGGCGCAGCAAGCTGGAAGTCCTGCGAATGATAACGCTTTTGATATTTGCGTCGACAGCCAGGGATCATCTTATGTTACTGGGTACATAAAAGGTAACGCCATATTTGGAGATGAGACTTTAATCTGTCAGGAATACAGGGAATCGATTTTCGTGGCAAAATTGGGGCAAACAGGCGAGTGGATATGGGCAAGGAATACCATCGGCACAAGTTCTTCTAATCAGGGACATGGCATTGCATGCGATAACAACGGTAGCGTTTATGTCACAGGAGATTTAAGCGGAACGACGGAATTTGGATCTATTACAATTACAGGACTCGACGGTATCTTTGTGGCGAAACTGGATTCATCAGGTAACTGGTTATGGGCCAGCGGGGCGTCAAGCACGGATGGAAGTACGAATGGAGATGATATTTCCTTGGACATCAACGGCAACATCTATGTTACCGGTTGGTTGTATCGAACTGCAGTTTTTGGCTCGACCACTGTTGTAGGAGGCAACCACGATAATGCGTTAATTGCCAAGCTGAACAACGATGGAGAATGGCAATGGGCCAAGGCAAGCACTATGACAAGCGCTAGAAGTCATGGGATATTCACCGATGGTACAGGAAACAGCTATTGTGTCGGTTATTTCACCAACACAATTTGTTTGGGGCCATATCAGTTAACCAGTTTGGGCAGTGGAGACATTTTTGTTACCATGCTTGATACTGTAGGAAACTGGAAATGGGCTTATTCAGCAGGAGGCTCAGGCTATAATGCATGTTATGCAATTGATGTTGATCCTTATGGCAATTGCTATGTCGTGGGCCTTAATTATGAATATCAAAGCATGTTCTTCGGAGACATAACTATCACAAACGGTGCAGGCAATGATGTTTTCGTTGCCAAACTGAATCCCCCCAACCCCCGTGCCTTTTTCACAGCAAATATAACCGAAGGGCTGGAACCTCTCACGGTCCAGTTTACGGATGCTTCCATAATCGGCGCTGGACCAATTATCGCTTGGTTATGGGATTTTGGGGACGGAAACCAATCTGTTTTGCCAAATCCTTCTCATACTTATCTTGATTCAGGGGTTTATACTGTGAGCCTTTCAGTTGTTAATTATCTGGGGCTTACTGGATACAGAGTTGTTGATGATTACATCAGCGTTTATGAGCCTTTCCGGGAAATCTCACTGCTATCGAGCACGAGTGTAAACTTTGGCACTATTATTGTTGACACAGAATCGGACTATCAAGCAATCACTTTCAGTAATACCGGAAATGTTGATCTGACAATAAGCGACTTTCATTTCGTCTCAACTCAGCAGCATTTTGAATTCATGGATCCTTTCCGTAACTTAATGCTTTCTCCAGGTGAAATCGATTCAGTTATGGTGCGCTTCGTACCCCAAACAGTAGGAGCCCTTAGCGATACCCTCTATATTGTTAGCGATGCAGAGAATAATCCCTTGCTTAAGGTCAATCTGATGGGAACAGGCATCCACGTACCTCCCTGCGCACCAGAGAACCCCATTGCCACAATGGATGGCAACAATGTGGTACTCAGTTGGGATCCTGTCACTCAAACCATCTTCAATACGCCAGTTACTCCGGATTATTACCTCATTTTCCATTCCATCGATCCATTCGGTCAATTCACCTTTTTAGGTGCCACAAATGGCCTTCAATATATCCATCCCATGGTAGGAGCTTTCCAGTCCAGGATGTTCTACCATGTCCTCGCCTACAAATACTATGGCCGGGGCGTTTTCGATCCCGCCTGTCTGGTACAAGGGATGACTGAAGCTGAGGTGCTGGAGATCATGGCTAAACCCAGATAAAAGATTAGCAGCAAACACAATATAAACTGAAAGAACAGGCGGCGGATATGACACCCGCCGCCCTTTTTCATCCTGGTGGGCCCCTTGCTCTCTTTTCAAATTCGTGCAATTCTTGTGATTCGTGGACACCAACGCCACGCGTAACGCATAACGCGTAACCCATCACATCTCCTGCGTGAGCAGCTCATAGCCATTGACGTGCGATAGCAAACCGGCCTCGACCGCTCTTTTGACAGAGCGGCAGGTCAGGTTGTTGGCTTCGATCTGGCTTCGGGTGATGGTCTCGAGGTCAATGTAGCCGGGGTCGCTCTTGGCCAGGTTCCACATCAGGCGCGTGAAGGCGTTGTACCAGTTCTGCAGGACCACATCCTGATTGGCGACGCGGCTGTTGAAGATATCCACGTACACGCGCAGGTCGCTCCTGAAGCCGGCCGAGGGCTCCAGGTTTTTCAGGTTGGCAGAGATCCGTCCGAAGCGGCGGGAGTTCTCTGTGGGCCTGGGTTTCACCAGGGGCCGCACGATCACGCGGTTAAGGCTGCGGTTGAAGTAGTAGACC